>CABMIA010000049.1 GCA_902386085.1 uncultured archaeon | reverse complement strand
TTTTGTCTCCTTGTTTGATTTTGCGGATGAATGTCTTATGTTGTTGTTTAGCCATATTGTAGTGTATATACACTACAAAGTAAATAACCTTTTCTTTTTGATTTTGAAGCATTTTTAAGGAGCGGTCTAAAGCTATTTTTAAAAAATTATAATAATATATTAAAATAGTTGCAAGATTAACTTGACGCTATGGTCATATGCACAGCACGAAAGGGTATGCTTAATACAAACCGAAACACATAATAATTTAAGTGGCAAAAAAATGATTAATGATTTATTATTAAAGTACTCAAAAGAACTGTCTGAAAAATATTTTGGAGAATATATTGCGATCGTTGAAGATAAATTAGCTGCTGTGAGTGAAAGCAGAACTGAAACCTGCAATAAAGCCAAAAAGCTGTTTCCAGATAAGAAAATATCTTTGGTATACATGCCTACTGATGAGGAAACAGTGACACTGCTATGAGAGTAATCGCAATCACAGGCAAGGGCGGGACAGGCAAGACCGCAGTGGCAGGTATGCTGATAAAGTACCTGTCGTCAGGCAACAAAACGCTCCTCGCCGTCGATGCAGACCCTGACTCCAACCTCCCGGATGTCCTCGGCGTCAAAGTCGAAAAGACCATCGGCGACATGAGGGAGTTCATGTTGCAGGAACGCGACAAAATGCCTCCCGATACCAATAAGGAAAGATTACTGGAATCAAAGGTCTATGAAGTCTTGGCAGAGATGCCCCGTTACGACCTTCTTGTGATGGGAAGACCTGAAGGTGCAGGATGCTATTGTTTTGCGAACAACCTCCTGCGGGGGATAATGGACAGGATCCTCAAGAATTATGACCTTACAATAATAGATACCGCGGCAGGGCTTGAGCATCTTTCGCGCAGGATAATCCGAGACGTTGATGAGCTTCTAGTTATCACCGATGGCTCGCGGCGTGGCTTACAGACAGCGGAAAGAATAAGGGATCTTGCAAGATCACTGAACCTGAATATCAGGAAAATGCATGTGATCGCGAACAAGGTCACGCCTGATAACCGCTTGCGCATAGAGGAATATGCAAAGGAGCTGAAGATGGATATTGTCGGGGTTGTGCCTTTTGATGAAGTTCTTGCGGAGTTTGACCTTGAGGGGAGACCGCTTGCTGACCTGCCTCCGGATTCGGCGGCGCTGAAAGGGGTTGGGGAGATCGCAAAAAGGATAGGGTTATAGATAAGCACAAAGTTTGTCTCAAAACTGGAATCAAAATCCTCTTATATCCTGAAAGTATTATCTGCAAAAAAGAGATTTAAATATGATTCTGTTGAAATCCTGTTAAAAAATGAAAAGAGAATGCAATGCAAAAAAAGGTTCTTTTAATAACACCCCCGTATCATTGCGGTGTACTTGAGTCGGCAGGCACATGGATGCCGCTTGGCATGGTGTACGTGGCTGGCAGCCTTCAAAAGGCCGGGTATGAGGTAACGATTTACGATGCCATGTCAAAGTTCCACACGTTCGATGACATCAGGAATTATATTAAAAGGTCTCACCCGGATGCTGTAGGAACCGCTGCATATACATCGAGCCTTTATGATGCCGTAGAGGTTCTCAGGGTTGCGAAGGTGGTAAATCCCGGGATAATCACATTTCTGGGCGGCATACACGCCGCTTTTTGCTGGGAAGAGATACTTGAGAAAGAAAATGATACCGTAGATTATATAATCCGCGGGGAGGGTGAGATAACAACCACTGAACTTCTTGACCGTGTTTTTTCAGGCAAGAACCCGGACGTTCCGGGGATTGCTTTTGCGAGGGATGGAAATATCAAATGCACCGCCGATCGTCCCCTGATACAAAATCTGGACTCCCTTCCTCTTGCATGGAACCTTGTTGAATGGAAGGATTATACATTCAAGACCAAAAAGAATTCCACTCTTGCAGTTGTCAGTTCATCCAGGGGATGTACACAGAAATGCACCTTCTGTTCACAACGGCTTTTCTGGAGGGAGAAATGGAGAGCCCGAAGCCCGGAAAATTTCGTATCCGAATTGGAATTCCTGAACAGCACATACGGCGTGGATGTTGCCATGATAGCTGACGAGACCCCTACTTTCGACCGCCGGCGATGGGAAAGAATACTGGATCTGCTTATCGAGAAAAACCTTGATCTTGAACTCTTAATGGAAACCAGGGTGGATGATATTTTGCGGGATAAAGGTATAATGGATAAATATGCCAGAGCAGGAATACTTCATATCTACGTCGGGGCCGAATCTGCAAGCCAGGACACGCTTGACAGATATCATAAGAACCTCAGGATCGAGCAGTCCAAGGAAGCGATCGACCTTATCAACAATGCGGGGATCATCTCAGAGACATCCTTTGTTCTTGGTATGCCCGACGAGACGCCAGAATCCATAGAAGCGGCGCAAAAACTTGCACAGTATTATAATCCTGACCTGGCATTTTTCCTTGCCATAGCCCCCTGGCCGTATTCCGATATCTATCCGGAACTTGCACCTTATATTGAGGAATTCGACTATTCAAAATACAATCTTATAGAACCTATAGTAAAACCCAATAATATGACGCGGGAAGAGCTTAACAGGCATCTTCTCAGGGCATTCAGGGAGTTTTATATGGAAAAGCTCGGGAAGATAGAGGAAATGAGCGAGTTCAAGAAAAACTACATGATTGACGTAACAAAGCTGCTCATAGAAGATTCATATCTCTCAGGCCAGATGAAGGGAGAGATGCCCCCGAAGGTGCGGGAATTCATGGATAAATACATTCTCAAAGTCAGGATTCCTGGCCGAGCTTAGGATTTTCAAGCGTCTCATTTAATTTAACAAGGAACTCATCAGTGGGGAGGTATCCGGGTATCCTTGATATCTCTTCTCCATCCCTGGTAAAGAAAATCATATAGGGGTTACTCCGAACATTGAGATTGGAAGCGATATTTTTTTGTTTGAATATATCTATCGATATAAGTACAAAATTTTTATTGAGGATTTCCATGACCTTTTTATCAGACAGCGATTCTTCTTCAAATTTCAGGCACCAGTAACACGTTTCAGACCTGAAATACAGAAAAACCGGTTTGCTGAGATTCTTTGCTACTGCGGTTCCATTGTCTATCGATGTGTAAAATGAGAGTCCGCCAAGCTTGATGAAATCACCCTCGGTTTTTGAAAGTGAGCCCTGCCACCAGTTCGCGATCAAAAACAGCGCAATGCCGAGAATGATTATTGATATGAGCTTTTTCGCGGGTGTCATTCTTTGTTTACATCATCTGCAAAGTTATTTATACTTAACTTGGTCTAAAGAGATAAAAATGGATTTTGATGCAGGCACAAAAGTATCTAATTTTTTTAAATCCCGGAAGCTTGCTATAGTTCTAATTTTTCTTATTATTGTTTTTTCAATAATGGGGACTCATATCCCGCAGAAATCTCAGCTCAAGCCTGAGGTGTACAATACATGGAAAAACAACCATCCGGCGCAGGCTGCATTATTTGAGGAACTCGGCCTGACAAATCTTTTTTCATCGTTAATATTCATAAGCCTTGCATCGCTTCTTTTTGTCAATACGCTTTTCTGTACGTCAAATATGTTCAGTACAGCTTTTCGAAGAGCGGGCAAAAAACAATTCCAGAAGAAAGCTTATATCAACTCGCTTGAAAACACCGCCTCGATAAGAACCGGAATGGAGGGCGGACAGGTCAGTTCTTTAATAAATTCGGTGCTCAGGGAACGCGGGTATAAAGTATCCCGGGAAGAGAACCGCATATTTGCTGAAAAGAACCGGATCGGAACATTCGGTACGCCGTTGTTCCATGCCTGCATACTTATTATTATAGCAGCCGCGGTGTACGGAAGCATTTCCAGGATGGAAGGGGACATGCGGTTAATAGAAGGGCAGACACTTTCAGAGGAGCACGGGAATTATATGTTCATCAACGAGGGGCCTTTTTTTAATGAAAAGCACCAGAATTTCGATATCAGTCTTGAGAAGTTCTATCCCGATTACAAGGATGAAACAGGGACATCGCTTGGGCCCGGGGGAAAGCTTGTAATATCAGAGAACGGGCAAAAGGTGAAAACGGATATCGTCCATCCAAACCACCTGATGACCTACAACGGGTACACATTTCTTGGGAATGTCTATGGGCTTGCGCCATTGCTTATCCTGAGGAACCCGGACGGAACGGTCTATTCAGGCTCATATGTAACAGCGACAGATAATGATAACAGCGGGAGGTATGTCACATTTTTTGAGCTTGGCGATACCGGGCTTCAGGGAGGGTTGATGGTGTACATGACCGCAAATTTGACATCAGTAAAAATCATGGAGCCGGATGTGGAACAAACTCCCTTACTGTTCCTCAAGATATTTGACAGGGGAAAGGAAATATACAACGGGACGATGAGACTCAATGATACTGTCAAGGTATCTGATAAGTATCTTGGTTTTTATGACATAAAGTACTGGAGTAATTTTTATGTTGTGAAGGATAACGGCACGTTCCTCGTGTACGCAGGAATAGGGCTTTTGGTTTTGAGCCTCACGATTTCTTACTTTGTGATCCCAAAGAAAATATGGATCGAGATGGTCGGGGATGAAAACAACAGCGAGACAGAAATTTATATCGGGGGAAGGGCAGATAAGTTCAGATCCCTGTATGAGGAAGAATATCGTGATATTGTGAACCGGATCAAAGAGAGGTTATGAATGGCACAGATTGACAGGATCATGTACCTGACCGCTACATCGCTATATGCGATAAGTTCAATATATTATATCTATTATCTTGCTTTCAGGAAAGATGAAAAACTTAAACTAGCTGCCAGCGTCGCACTTACCGG
>CABMIA010000048.1 GCA_902386085.1 uncultured archaeon | reverse complement strand
GTCGCCTGTTGAGTCTCTTGCCTTGGAGAGTTCTTTCATTATCTCCATTTCGAGCGTCTCGGTGAGCGTCCTGCCCGGGAGTTGTTCAAGCTCGCCTGCCTTATAAGCGGCGATCAGTTTTTCAACTTTATCCTTTGCCTTGTCAAGTTCCTCGTTTATCTGGTTCTGGGCTTCGGGAGGTATGTATTCGTCATCTATCCCGAAACTGAACCCTTTTCGCATAATACCTCTTATGGAGAGGCGCGTTGCATCATCGATGAACTTGCATGCGACCTGAGGGTTGAATTCTTTCATAAGCTTATCAAGTATCACGCTTTTGAAAGCGCCTATGGCCTTCTCGTCGATCGTGCCGCCTTCAAGCACACCGTCTTTAATTACCACGTAAGCATCCTTCTCACAGTCCACGCCCTGGCAGGCGTCACAATGTTCGCAGATTTCAGCCTTGAATTGCAGATTCAATCCCTTTGGAAGTATCTGGCTGAATATCTGTTTTCCTGTCCAGTAAGGCACCTTGTTCTCTTTGCCTGCGGGTTCCTGTAATTCCCTGATCTCAGATTTTCCAAGAAGTTCAAGGGCTTCGTTCTTGTATATTTTATCTTTGCTGTTCGTGAGCAGGAAAAGCCCGGATATGTGGTCATGGATACCGCCGATGAGCGGGCCGCCGAACCTCGGGGAGAGAATGTTCTCCTGGACATGCATAAGTATCTTTGCCTCAGCCCGCGCCTCTTCAGTCTGCGGCACGTGCAGGTTCATCTCATCGCCGTCAAAGTCTGCATTGTAAGGCGGGCATACCGCAGGGTTGAGCCTGAATGTCTTATTGGGAAGTACCTTTATCTCATGTGCCATTATGCTCATCCTGTGAAGCGAGGGCTGCCTGTTGAATAGCACAACATCGCCGTCCTTTATCTGCCTGTCGACCTTAAATCCTAGTTCGACCAGGTCAGCAAGTTCCCCGCAGTTCTTATCTGTGATCTTTACCCTGCGTCCATCAGCCCGTACGATGTAATTGGCGCCCGGATGGTTCTCTGGGCCTCGTCTTACATATTCCTTTATTTCCTCGATATTCCTCGGGGTAACATTCAATGTTATAGTAAGTTCTTTTGCGACCTCAACAGGCACACCCACCTCGAAAACGCGGAGATTCGGGTCTGGTGAGATCACTGTCCTGGCTGAAAAATTGACACGCTTGCCTGAAAGGCTGCCCCTGAAGCGTCCTTCCTTGCCTTTCAATCTCTGGGATAGCGTTTTTAAAGGTCTTCCCGACCTGTGCCTTGCTGGCGGGACACCTGAGACTGCATTGTCGATGAACGTGGTCACATGGTACTGGAGCAATTCCCAGAGATCCTCGATAATTAGCTGGGGGGCTCCTGCTTCCCTGTTCTCCTGGAATCTCTGGTTGATGCGGATTATATCCACAAGTTTGTGCGTGAGGTCATCTTCGCTGCGCTGGCCTGATTCGAGGGTAATGGAGGGCCGCATCGTAACAGGCGGCACAGGCAGCACTGTAAGGATTATCCATTCCGGGCGCGCATTCTGGGGATCCATTCCTATAACTTCGATATCCTCATCTGTCATTTTTTCAAGACGCGAACGGATATCAGTCGGCATGAGCTTATGCTCATTCTCGATGTAGGTCGTGGGTTTCTCGAATTTGATCTCCTGCTGCTCTTCGCCGCAGTACTGGCATGTTCCTGACTTTCTTGCTTCCTTGAACACCTCATTGACAATATCTTCGGTTGATTGTCCCATTTTTTTAAGTGTTTTTATCTGCTCGACATATTTTTTCTTCTGGTCAGGTGAAAGAAGCAGTGCACCGCAGTTCCTGCATGTGGCTCTTAAGATCTTGCGGATGAGCTTGGCAAAGCCAACATGGATAACAGGCGCTACGAGTTCGATGTGCCCGAAGTGCCCCGGACACTCGCCAGCTCTGCCCCCGCATGTTTTACATCGTAATCCAGGGTCGATTACCCCAAGTTTGGTATCCATCAATCCCATTTCGATCGGAAAACCGTCGTCGTCATACGTATCTGCCGTTATAACACGTGTGACGCTCATTTTCCTGAACTCCTTGGGCGAGATAAGTCCGAATTTTATCTGTTTTATTCTTTTTGGAGTTGTTATCATGATTTCCTCCTATACCGCATCTTCAAGCACAAGCCGCGGCGCAACACCGAGAGATAATATTTCATCAAGCAGCAGTTTGAATGCATAGCTCATCTCAACAGGATGGATATCTGTTTCCGCGCCGCAATTGGGACATACGGTGATATTTTTACGTTTATCCAAAGTAGCTATCATCCCGCAATGGGAGCAGACGTATTCCAGTACCCTGTCTGATTCGTCAAGCAGCCTTTCCTTTAAAGCCATCGCTGCGCCGTGACCGATAAGAACGTCACGTTCCATTTCACAGAACCTCAAACCGCCTTCCCTTGCCCTGCCTTCGGTGGGCTGCCTGGTCAATACCTGGACAGGCCCTCTTGACCTTGCATGCATCTTGGATGAAACCATATGGTAGAGCTTCTGGTACATTATAACGCCCACGAATATATCGGCCTGGATCTTGTTCCCTGTTATGCCGTCATAGAGTACTTCCTTGCCTCCGGGAGAATATCCGAATTTCTTAAGCGCTGCGCACATGTCTTCCTCGGATTCTCCTGAAAACGGGGTGCCGTTGACCTGTCTTCCTTCAAGAGAACCCATTTTGCCCCCGATCATCTCAAGCACATGCCCGACTGTCATCCTTGAAGGAATGGCGTGAGGATTAATAATTAGATCAGGAATTGTTCCATTCTCTGAAAAAGGCATGTCTTCAAAGGGTACTATAAGGCCAATAACTCCTTTTTGCCCGTGACGGGATGCGAATTTATCCCCGATCTCAGGTATCCTCTGGTCCCGCGTCCTGACTTTAGCAAGCCTTGAACCGTTTTCCGATTCAGTAAGGATCACTGTATCGACTATTCCTTTCTCGTTCGAACGCATTGTGACCGAACTCTCCCTTCGCTGGAGAGGACTGATCCCAAGCTCGGTAGGTTCTTCAAGGAAACGCGGGGGACTGGTCTTTCCTATGAGGACATCATTTGGCCCGACAGGTATTTCCGGATTGACAAGCCCGTCGTCATCAAGCTGTTTATAAACTTCTGCGCCCCTGGCCCCTCTTACCTCTGCATCCGGGATCTCAAACTTATCCTCCTGCCCTCCCGGATATTTCCGCTCCTCACCCTCGTTCGTCCTGAAAAAGTGGCTCCTGCCCAGGCCCCGTTCTATCGAACCTTTATTTATAACAAGAGCATCCTCTATGTTGTAGCCTTCATACGACAGGACCGCCACGACGAAATTCTGGCCTGCAGGGCGCGTATCGAACCCTATGGCTTCGGCGGTGCGTGTTGTAACGAGTGCTTTCTGCGGATAGTGCAGCACATGGGCCCTTGTATCAGGCCTGAGTTTCATGTTGGGCGTTGACATTCCAAGACACTGCTTTATCATTCCTGCTCCCATCGTATTTCTGGGGGATGCATTGTGTTCCGGGAAAGGCACCATGCCAGTGCATATACCGAGCATCAGGGCGGGGTCTATCTCAAGATGCGTATGTGCCGGAGTTACGTCTTTTTCATCGATCGCTATTAATGCATTTTCTTCTTCTTCGGCATCCAGGTATTCTACTAAACCTGCGTTAACAAGGTTATCGAATTTGATTGCACCGTTTTTCAGTTTCTCGATATGTTCTTTTGTTGCAAGCGGTGCGCCTTTTTCAACGATTATGGCAGGACGTCTTGTCCTTCCCTGGTCGGAATTGATATAAATTTCATTCGTATCATCATAGTAAATGATGTTAACCTGTCTTTTTATCTCGCCATGCCTGCGTTTTTTTCGCATGTCGCTTACAAATTCTTTTGGTTTGTCGTGAGTGCCTATGAGCTCTCCATTCAGGAAAATCCTTGTCTTATTCAAAGATATCAACCTCCGCCTCTTCCTCAGGTTCGACCTTGATCTCCTCGGCTTCTTCAAGCGCCTCAAGTTCAGTCGCATAAGTGGTTGGAACCTCTTCCATTCCCACAAGCTTCGGGATAATTGGAACCAGGCCCATCTCATAAAGTTGGTTCTTGATCTGTTTTTCATCGCCTGCGCTTGTTGAGATTTCAACCAATTGCGCAAAATTCTTAACAAGTCCGCAGTTTGGTCCTTCCGGCGTCTCCGAGGGACATACCCTGCCCCACTGCGTTGGATGCAGATCCCTTGCTTCGAAATGGGGTTGCGATCTTGAAAGCGGTGAAATCACCCTCCGCAAATGCGAAAGGGTGGCGATATAATCAGTCCGGTCAAGCAGTTGGGACACTCCCGTCCTGCCCCCGACCCAGTTCCCGGTTGCCAGGGGATGCACGAGACGTTCAGTCAGCACATCTGACCTTACAACAGTGGCAACGTTCAGGTCCCGGTTCCTCATACTGGCCCTCTCATGCTGGTATTTGATGTCACGCGTGAGCCTGTTGAAAGAAACCCTGAAAAGGTCTTCCATAAGGTCGCCCGCAAGCTTGAGCCTCTTATTGGCATAGTGGTCTTTATCATCGCTTTCCCTTTTACCCAGGGCAAGTTCGAAACAAGCCTGCGCCATGCGCCCCAGGAACTGGGCCTTAAGCATGCGGTGCGCTTCATCGTTTCCAAGATGCGGCAATAAATAGCGGTCTATTACGTAGTTTGCTCTTTTTATCTGGTATTCTCTTGCCTGTCCTGAGGCAACCCGCGTCCCGATTTTTTCCATTGCTTTTTCCTTATCTGCTACCTCGGCTTCTTCGAGGTTCTCGAGCATGAATTTGACAATTTCAGGGTCATTCGAAACCGCGTTCACGATATCCAGGTCAGTCTCGATCCCTAGCGATCTCATCAGAGTTACGAAATTTATCCTGCCGGATATCGAAGGGAATGAAACTTCAAGAATTGATTTCCTGTTCCGTTCCACGACCACGAGGGCTCGATAGCCCCGCCGCTGCGAGAAAACTTTCGCAACTTCGATGTTCTCACCGTAGCGTTCTTCGAATTCAACAAGGATCTTATTCGGGGCAAGATCTTCAAGCGTGGTAATCACGCGCTCCGTACCGTTGATAATAAAATATCCGCCTGGATCCTGCGGGTCTTCTCCCAGTTCGACCATTTCTTTTTCGGTCAACCCGACTAGGTTACATTTTTTCGACCATATCATCATCGGCAGAAGTCCTATTTCTGCTTCTTTCTCCTCTTTTTCACCTTCGGGGCTGACTATGGTCATTCCAAGGTAAAGCGGGGATGAATATGTTATGTTTCTTAACCTTGCCTCTGTGGGATGAAGTTTATCTATTGCCCCGTCTGCCTCTCTTACAACCGGGTGGCTGACACGGATTTTCCCGAGCTTCACATATGTGCCTTCAATATCGGTTTCGATTATCCGCTGCTCATCTATGACCTTCTGGAGACCGGAATCCAGAAAATCATTAAAGGAATCAACGTGGTGTCTAACAATTTTATCACTTGTAAAATATGCTTTGGATAATACTTTTCTATCTAAAATTACTTTTCTGTCTACCATATTACGACTCCGGAAACTTCCATTTATGCTATTACCAGACGATAAAAAACTGCTTTGCCTGCTGTCGGGCTGTCACGTGTTACTTTGACCACGTCCCCTACCTTGGCGTTAATTGCCCGGGCCGCAGGATCTGATTCGCGAATCTTGGGCAATTGTTCTTTTTCTATCTCGTACTCGGCAAGTATTTTTTTTTCTTCGCTTCCATCCAATATCTCGTGCATTGGTACCATTTTATGTTCCAATGGCGCAAATTCCCTTCCAGTAGGCTCTTTCTCCTTCATACAATATATCTCCCAGGCAAACGGGCTCGGGGGGATTTGAACCCTCGACCATCGGGTATCTTTTCAATCGAATAAAAGCCCGGTGCTCTGCCTGACTGAGCTACGAGCCCAAACCTGTCTTCATTTCGTTCTATCTCCCCTAATCGTATAATGCCAATCGGGGAAGATAAATACTCGCTAACAAATTGCAATTCTGTTAAAACCTCGTGAACGTGCGCCCCTTTAACATCTCTATTAAGCTTAAATCTTTCTCTATCTCATCTCCGAATTCGGAGATATCATGATAATCAAAACCTTTATCCATTTCAGTTACATTTGGGAAGCTACTCCATCAAGGTGCCTGGGTGGGGTAGCTGGTCATCCTATGGGACTGTGGATCCTACGACTCGGGTTCGAATCCCGACCCGGGCCCCAAATCACTTCTTTAAGGATTTGAAGACTTTTTTAAAAAAGGTTGACGTTTTTAAAGATAGCGAAAGAAAAGGGTTAAGTATATTTATGCTTATTCAAAGGCAATCCCGCCTTAACTCAGTGGCTAGAGTGCGCGGCTGTAGTTTGGTTCATGTGCGTTTGCACACAATACCGCGCAGGCACCGCGAAGTCCCCGGTTCGAATCTGGGAGGCGGGATATTTTTTATTTTTTTTATGCGTCAGAGAGTAGAATTAGAGTGGTATTATCTAAAAATAAGGAATTTTGTCAGCTCAAAGATCAGATCGCCGTAAAACCCGGCCACAAAAAATCCCAGGGTTATAGGAATCATGAATGGTAAGCCGGGGGTTACCCATACTTCGTCTGTAATTAAACCCATTTTCCTCAGGTTTTTAAGCTCCGAAATTTTTTTCTCATTTATTTCCACGCCCCCACGCTTGAAAAAAAATCTTACCTTACCATCGATCTCTTCAAAATCCTGGATCATCTTGATGTGCCTGTTCGCAAGGTTTGAAATTTTGCTCTTATAGCCTATGAAAATATAAAGCGGATTATCTATATGCAGCCCTTTTTTCGAAATGTTATAAACCGCCAGGGCGATGGGAACTACAATGGTCAGTAAAACTGCATTTCCGAAAATCCCAAAGGCAAAAAGGTCGATTAAAGGTTTATTCAGGGGGAAGGTATGCCCCAATGCCTGGAATTCCGGATAAGCCGGGAGGATTATGGATAACACGATAAGCGATTTGGCATCAGCCCCTCCGAAAGTCCCGATCTGGAAAAGGAGGTATACGAATGCGAATATTAATCCTGCTGAAATTAGTAAGCGGGGAAGGTATGATATGCCGATAGTCATGATATCGTACAAAACAAAAAATACGCCGCCTGTAAGCATTACCAGCCAAACGTTATTGGTCACGCGGCGCGTCTTGATATCGGAATAACAGGAGTAAACCAGAAAAGGTGTACATAATATTATCTTTAAAATATCAATCAGCATATTCATTTAATTGGGTTTTATACTTAAAAAATATTGCTATTGATAAAAAAATTGAGTAAACTATATAGCAAAAAATACCGATATAGTGACTTTCCTGCCGTCGTGGCTTAGCTCGGCAAAGCGGCTGATTCGTAATCAGCAGATCGAGGGTTCAAATCCCTCCGGCGGCTTAAATTAAAAATATAGTCACTGATACTGATTTTTAAATTTTTTGATTCTTCTTTTAACATACTGTACAAATCATTTGGTACGGTAATAGAAGTATATCCTACTTTTGGCATTTTAAACAACCTCATTCTTTATTCTTTCCAAACATGCAAGGACTTTATCATATTGCTTTTCATCAAGTGCATAATAACGCATCAAATCAGTTTTTGACCATCCAGCTTTAAGCCTCTGAGAAAAGGAAGGTTCTTTCATAACTCACCTATGCAAAACAAGGAATAGGCTGTTTTATCCCTGTTCTTTCAATCACATAGGTTACAACCTTTTCAATCCTCGACAGTGAGCTAAGAAGCTCTTTAAAGCTGTAATGCTCTATGTATTCCTTGACATTCCCGAAGGGGATTTTATAACCCATTAAATGTCCTATTACTGCCGCTGAAAATTCCGCTATTACTTCTTGGTCTTTTTGTTGTCCTGCTTTTAAGCCGTTTAAACGGTCATCTACTGCATGCGCCAACTCATGAAGGAATACCTCAATATCAGGGGATGCAAGCCTTATAGCCTTTGTATTGAGGTTATATGAGCCATAAACCGCCCCATTGAACCTTACAGCATCGATCTTAAGCCCAAGCTCTTTTATTATACTGTTGAACTCAAAGGGAATATTTGCCTTGAAGTTCTCTTTTATCAGTGGTGCGCCTTCCGTATCTTCATAGCGAAAAACTGCAACAGCCTTAAAGCCTGCAAGTATTTGTTTTTCCTCTAAGGTCTTTTCCTCAATGACTTTCTTAAACATCGGCGCAAGAATGTAGAAAGCTTTTGAATCCTTCTTAACATACCTGCCTACCTGCTGCCACTGCTTGAAGCCTCTTGCATCCTCAGTATTGTTAAGATACATCAGAATGCGATTTAAGAAGCTCCATTTATCAGAGGGAATATCATTACCCTTGAATACTGCCATTGCAACCTTTGGCAAATTCTCCTCATTGAACATTTTAAGAAGCGTATCCATTGCCTCTTTAACATGGGGATTCATAGGTTTACCCCCATTTCTCTTAAGGTAAGCTCAAAGCCTACCATTGTGCTTGCGTATTGCTCCCAGCTTATTTTACCCTGAGATAGCAGTTTTTCCCCTGCGATTCTTGCCTCACGAAAGGCTTTTATTATTTCAGTCTTATTTGTCATTGCTTATTCCTCACGTCAGGAATGAGCCACGCCTCTGGGTGTTAGAAGCACCGCAGGGGCAACTTGCTCTTTTTCCTCTATGCTATAGTATGCTTTAATCCTATTTATACTTTACCGTTATTATACCGTTATAATACCGTAAAATATATATGTAAATACCGCTCATATACCATTGATGAAAAGCACTGTTAAAATACCCAAAGATAAACGGAATAGACATATAATTACCATACCAATTGAGATTTGGGAAGGTGAGGCATTGAAAGAAGGCGACCTGATAGAGATAGACATTAAGAAGATAGAAAAATCTGCAAGTCCATAGATGCGATCCTGAGAGTGAAAAAGGATAGGTCTTATTGCATTATCTATGCAAAAATAACGCTCTATATCGCATTTATGAGGCTCGACTTTGTAAAAATATGCTAATAAGTCGGGGGTAAAACCATAATGCAAAGGAATCTCTGAAACGTCAATCAAGACGGCATGTTTTAAAACCCTTAAAGTAATCAAGGGGAGATATGGCACGACTCAAGGGAACTACCACGTTTAAAATCGATGAACAAGATTTGAATGGAAAAACCCTGCCTGATGTAAGGGATGAATTAAGAGATATAAAATTCGATAAGGGAATTACAGTATTGGCTTTACAGCCCGAAGTTGGTAAGACTGAGACTTTTATAAAATATTGTAAAAATAATCCAGAGAAAAACATAGCTTACTTTGCGCCGAACCATGACCTTTTAAAAGAGGTTGCGGATAGGCTTGAAGAAATGTCATTAAAAGGACTTCATTGGTATGGGCTTACAAAGATATGCAAACGCTATCTGGATGAAGACCCTTTTGTAAAGACTATGATAGAACGTGGTTTAAGCATTCATTCTTTCTGTAAATTTTGTTATATAGACCAATGTGATTATATAAATCAATTCAAATATACAAAACCAGCCATCATATTAGCTCCCTCTGCATACATCGGAACGCATTACATAACGGATTTTGATACGGTTTTTGTGGATGAATTTTCTAAGGACTGTAGTACTTTTTCTTGGGCTTTGGTAGATACCGAAGTAAAGCAATCTGTCAGCATTCTTAGAGGCTTTGAATACTCACCTATTTTGGATGAATTGATGAACGGTGTAAGCAATCCAGAACAATTTAAAGAAATCGATTTGAAAGAACTCAGGCGCATCTTTCTAAGAGGTATTAATAAATCAATCCTTGAGCCTAAAAGTTTTAATTTGTTAGCAAAGGTATTGAGCGATATAAACAAGTCAGTGGAATTTTTAAAATGGAAAAATATCTACCAGAAAAGTGATGGGTATGAGAAATTTCTTAAGACTTACTATGAACCCTATATTTACAACCTGTTTGAGTTAGCTGAATCTCTCCCTATTGTTCTTATGGATGCAACATTCAATAAGGAACTCTTTACTGACCTATTGAATGGTTACGGTGGGGAATTTGTCATTAAGAATAATTTTTACATAAATATATACAATTCCCATGTTCAAAATAAAGAGAGTGTTGTTTGCAGGGTTAATCCTACGTATTGGTATCCCAAATCATCCATTACTTCGGGAATCATTCAGGATGTAAAAAATTTATATAATATTCAAGTCAAGAAAGGTAAAAGGGTTGGAATAATCACCTTCAAGGACATTGAATCGCAATTTGAGGGTTTTAAGATTCTTCATTATGGAGATTTGCGGGGTAAAAACGAATTTGAGACTTTTGATGTCCTGATTCTTTTGGGAACTTATCAAGTCAATCCTGTCGGTATAATCAATGACCACAATGAATTATATTTAACTGACCTCTCAGTATCGACAAAGGTAATCGAGTTTGATACAGATGAAGAGGCAGATAATTACGCAAAAACTAAAGACCCGAAATATGGTCACATTAGACCAGTATATGATTATGCGGTTGTAAATCTAAAGGATAATTTTGATGAAAAAACATCTTTATGTGAAATTTTATTTAGTTGGGATACTCCTATAAAACAGCATGTTTGGTTATTTGTAATGAATGTATTAGATATTAATGGGGTAAAAAATCCCGATGTGGTCTGGTTCTTTACTGCCAATATCGAAAAAACCCCTGATAATAAGACTATGAAAATGTATGATGAAAATCATTCTATTTCAATTACCCTCAACGATACCCAAGATAAGATAACCCTTACAATGGATGACGGAAAAGCCTACGGGTTCAATGCAAAGATGAATACAGGTAGCCTGAGCATATTCATGCCTTATAAAAAGAAATACCCTTATCTTGACGGCAAGCGCAGGTATATCAGAACCAAAAGACAGCGATATATTGACGATTCAGGGAGATCAGTATCAGAAGAAATAAAGGCAGACCTTATTGAACTCATTAAAAGGGAGAATGAGCATTATCAGGCAATTTATCGAATCAGACCATTGAGTAAACCCAAGATTATCTATGTATGGGGTATTGTTCCTGAAGATGTTAAGGGTCAATTGAGGTATGAAGAAATTGAAGATATAAACCTACATATCAATGTTTTAAGACAAGGTTTAATCGATAGATGTAATCCTGAAAGCTATTTCGAACATGAAAAGCGTATCAGTGAGATTAAGGAAGCTATGGTAAAGGATACTGATTGTAGTCTTTACAAAGCTGAAAAAAAGGTAAATGAATTTTTAGCAAAAACGGATAAATGGAAAAAAGATAAGAAAAAGATTCCTGAGTCTGATAAACGTGTGGATATAGTAGTAAAAAAAGATTTTTAACATCGGGAATGCAAATTCATGGAATAATACACCTAATTAGATAAAACAGAGTCATACAAATACTCAGATTATAGTAGAGTACTCTATATATAATATAGAGATAGGTATGAGTAAATACGCAAGTTATTAGCTTATTTGATTTATATACGCACGTAGATTACGTAAAAAAACATTCCCGATAATTTAAACGCTTTAAATCTGCTTTTAGGCGATATTATACCAAGCGTTAATTATTTATACCCAAATGTACAATATTGATATAACAATTGTACAAAAAGGACAATAATCCTTGAGAATTAAATAATAGGATGGGATGAATAAAAATGACATCAAGAAGCACATGGAAGGCACTTGAGAGAAAAGCAGCTAAAAAGCTGGGTGGTGTACGTAATCCTCTAAGTGGTAGTAACAGTATGCACACATCAGGCGATGTTATCCATGACTGCTATTATATCGAATGCAAGCTAAGGCAGAAATGGGCGATTACTGGATTATTTAAGGACGTGATGGATGAAGCCAAAGCCGAAGGAAAAACGCCATTACTGGTCATCAAAGAAAAAGGCAAACATAGCGAATTGGTGGTTATGGATATGGCTGATTTCATGCAGATAACAGGCGCAAAATAAAATATGGAGTGTAAAAATGGTTTACGGTATGAAGGAATACGACTATAAAATAACCCTCAGTAGTGTTGAAAAGAGGGTTAAATATCTGGAAGGGCTTGTTACGGATGCCAATAATAGGTTAGTAAATGACAGTGAATTAAGCCCTATGGATAGGTCAAGGCTATACTCAATCATCGTTGAGGCTACCAGGACGATCCATAGTATGGAAAAGGACACGGAACTTGAGGACGTTGAGAAAAAACTGGAAGAATTGGAGGATGCGTATGCAAAAACAGGATGAAGACATTAAAAAGGATGATGAAGGCAGAAAAGCATTTTTAGCCTTATGTTGTTGCAGTTACCGAGAATATGAAAATTAAAGGTATCAAAAAACGCCTGAAAGCCCTGAAGCCCATAGAAAAGCCAAAAGAACCGCCTCAATGGTGCTATGACTACGTGAACACTTTAACGCCTGAGAGATGGACTAAGATAAGCGAAGCAATAGACCAATTTAAACAGGGTAATGAGAACCCAGAGGGCTTAACCAGTGATGACAGGGCATTTTATGAGAGGGTGATTGAAGCAAGCAAGGAAGGGATCATAGAGCTTTAATCCTTTCCTTCATTAGAATAATTGGTAATATATAAAAAATTTTAAGCTGGGAAATCATCATCCTTAAACATTTGTAATAGGTCTATTCCTTTTTTCCATTCTTTTGTTTGTTCTGAAGGATAAAGACCTATCACCATTGAACCTTTAATGATGCAACAGACTTCTTGGTTGTAATCTGGTTCATATTCGCCTAAGACCTTCTGTGGTGCGATCATAAACTTAAGTTCATTAAGTGGTTTATTCTTATCATCGAATTCAGTGGCAAGTGTTAAATAATCGCTTGCTTTGAATTCTCTCAGGTAGCCAACGATAAACCCATTTACATCAGTCCATCGACGATATTTTACTCGCTTATCGGCAGTTTTGTATTGCACTTCAATAATTGAACTATACGTTTTTGATTTAACCTTTACAGTCTTGGGTTTTATGCTTTTTATCATATATATCTGCTTAGGAGCTTTCTCCGCAAATAGGACATGAACCGCCTCTTTTTCTAAACTCTCTTTTTAATCTCACTATCACCTCAGTACAACGATTTTCTAAGCAATTTTTATTTCGTACACTTTTTCCACAGACATAACAAACAGGGTGCTTTTTTGTAATATGTTCGGTATACTTCGGCATATCTTCAAAAGAAATATTGCAAAAATCACAAGTCAAAAGCTCTTTAAAATCATCCGGTATTTTAGTTTTTCCTTCGTAGAAAATCGTTCTGTCTAATTTAATATAATTTGGATTATATTTTTTAACAACTTTATTGGAACTCTGACAGTTAGAACAAAAACCATACTGATTTGCATCCATCCCACATTTAGTACAATAATATTCACTCATTATTTTTCCCTTTTTGGTAATTTGAAGTTATAGGCTTTGCACTCTCTGATCTACATTCCTTTGAATTTTAAAGTCATATATCAAACAATGCGATAAACTTTTCTTTTTTATTGCGGTAAAGTAAAAACATTTGCCGTCCACAGACAGCCCCTTGCTTTTCAAAAGGCAGGGCATCTATCAGATTGAGAGGATGCTTAAAAATTTTTTTTGTAATGCTTGCACCCTCTTCAAAAGTTCAATGTCCTGCAACACAACAGCGCCGGATGCAGTCGAGACTGTCACCGAACTATTCGTATAATATGTTATATCGTAGGCAGCAGTAAGATTGTATATACCTGAAGTAACTTCCAGCGAATTGAACCCAGTTGCATTGGTCATCGTAATTTGCTGGTATGGGATACGAAATCAGATTCTTTTAATAAATTTTTCCATAACCTCTGAAGCCTCCAACGTGTTTTGCCAGGTATATTGCATCATCAAGAGTTACTTGCCCGTCACCGTTTATATCGTCATCGGCATAAATTGTTTCATATCCTTTGATTTTTTGAACATGCTTTGCCAAGTAAATTGCATCTACAAGGGTTACTTTGCCGTCGCCATTTATATCGCCGGTTTCAGGTAATCTAACTGACTGAAGCGAGGTTTTCACTGTATGGTTAACCCATGTCTGGTTTACATTTCCATTTGTATCCACTGTTCTTGTTGAGATGATATGTTCGGTGTCGGGTTCAAAGTCCGTTGCATTGTAGAACTGATAACCTTTTTGGACAGTGCCATTAGAGACGCCATCAATGTAAACCCAAACATGGTCGAAGTCCAAATCTGTCGGGTCTGTCCATGTCCAGTTAATATAATTGCTTGCATAGCTAATGTTTGTGAGGTTCGTTATGCTGGCAGGTGTGGTTTTATCAATTTTGACATCTTGAGTCTTTACTGTTTCAACATTACCTGCAACATCTGTCGATTTATATTGAATTGTTGTTGTTCCTTCATTTGAAATTGTGAATGGAACGGAATATTGAATCCAGCTTCCTCCATTAATAGTATATTCTGTTTTGGCAACGCCTGAACCACCTTCATTATCTGTTGCTGTCAGAGTTACTTGAACATCGGAAGTATACCAATTGTTGTCGCCAAGAGTCCCACTCAATCCAATTAAAGTTGTAGGCTCTATCAAATCAGAAATGAATTTCAATGAAAGTGGCAGATAATCAATATTGTTTGCATCAAGTGTATAGGGTAAATTGCATATCCCATCTGAGTTTGAATCTACGCAATTCTGACTGTATCCATTTCCGTCAGGTTGAGCCCAGAAGTTACCGCCCAGATAATACCCACCAACGATGTTTGAGCCGGTTGTTTTTATAGTATTCCAGTAGTTAGCGTTATAACCCGAAAACGCAAAATTAATGGTATTATTGAATATATTGTTATAGATTGAATTGTTCATAGATGTGAAAGAATTGAATCCATAGTTATTATTGCTAACATTATTACCACTAAATGTGATATTATTGGCAGAATGAAGATATATGCCGTAATCACTGTTGGAAGCAATGTTATTAGTTAATCTGACATTATTGGATTGTTCTATATGGAGCCCTTGATAGAAATTGTTTGAAACAATATTATTGTTCAACCTGCTATCATTAGAAAAGAATATTCCAATTCCTGTAGCATAGTCACCATTGTTGTTAGAGGCAATATTGTTACTTAAATAGCTTTTTTCAGAATCACTTAAATAGATACCGTTATTATGATTATATGAAGCTGTGTTGTTATTAAGCGTGCTGCCACCTGAAAGAACCAAGAAAATGCCATCTGAACCCTCCGAAACTGTATTATAGCTTAAAGTATGCGTGGCAGAACCTTTCAATTCGTTATCTAAACCCTCCAATTTGATGCCTATTGGATTATTCAAAGCAATATTATATAACAACGTACTGTTGAATGAATTATATAAATAAATGCCCTTCTCAACATTGTTCGAAGCAGTATTGTTGATTAGGATTATGTTTCTGGAATAATCCAAATTAATGCCTTTGCAATATGAATAAATCCCTTTTTGGTGATTATTTGAAGCTATATTGTTGATTAAACTAATGTTTCTAGAATCATCCAGATATATGCCATTAATGTTTTCAGAAGCATTATTGTCTATGATGCTCGCATTTTGTACATTTTTATAATAAATGCCATAATTACTATCTCTTACATTGAGATTTTTTACGGTGACATTTGTAAGGACTTTACTCGAATTATAGACAAACACTCCATAAAAGTTCGAAGAAACACCATTGATACTATAACCAGCACCATCAAAAATTATATTGCTTGAGTTTATATAAATGCAATCTGAATTTTTCATTATACTCTTATTAAGCAAGTAATACCCAGGTTCAGAAATCGTGGTGCATGAGTCAATTTCAGTCACTGCGCCCGCCCCGCCCGCCAGCAAGAAGATCATCAAGACAGTCAATCCAACTTTTTTGAAATTCATTATAACCACCGAATATTCTAATTAACTGCTTTCAACTTAATATCTTTATCCCTGCCTTTTCATAAATCTCTTTCAAAACTTCAGGGCTGAAATCGCTATAATGCCTTGCAAGAACGCTTTGGGGAGTTCTACCACAAAAAGCGTCCACATATTGAGGTTGAACGCCTTTTAAAGCCATTTCACGGGCAAATACTGACCGTAACAGATGTGGATTTATTTTAATTCCGCATTTCTTAGACGTTTTTAAGAATACATGATTAAGTCCATCAACTGTTATTTTGGGTATTGAATCAAACTCGGTAACATAGAATGATACCCATGAATGTTTTGTTTGACCGTTATGGGACTTGGGAATAATCATTTTGTTTGTTTTATCAATATCCGCATCTAATAGCTCACCTATTCTGAGCCCACTTTCGGCTAATGTAAGGAACATTGGTTTATACTGTTCTGGTAATGCATTGTAGAAGGTTCTAAGCTGTTCTTTATTGGGTAATAACTTGGGTTTAAAATGTCTTTTGGGGAATTTGATATTTAAATTAGTGTACAATATCTTTAGCATGGCTATGTTGTTACGCTTGTTTTTATTATTTAATATATAATCATTTACTGATAAATTAGAATCGGTAAAAAGCTTATAACAACGCATGTAAATTTTTATTGTCTTATCTGAAAGGTTATGCAATTTCAATATCTTTTGAAACTCTTCTGTACTGTACTCTTTGTTATTAATCGACATCGGTAGCGGCAAAGCGGCTGATTCGTAATCAGCAGATCGAGGGTTCAAATCCCTCCGGCGGCTTTCATATTTTAGTTCAGAGACTCATATCAGTTACGGAATGTATTCACACGATTTGCATACAGACAAACATCCATAATTTCCTCCAGAGTTGCACATATTTAAAATGAATCTTTTAATTCGGGTTTTCTTTCGTTGTGCCTGTATCGTCTCCAACATTCTTAGGCGGGTACGTAATGCGCAAGCCATCTGCCCGTGCAAACTCAGTCATCGTATGCCCCTGCGCACGTGAAGCGCTCATAATATGTTCCACCTTGACATCCCTCACAACCAGCGCATCAGCGATCAAAGACCGGTGGCAGTGCCAGGGTAAAGCTTCGGCGCACATCAAAGCGATCCGCTCGTTTTCTGCAAGCTCGATCAACTTTTTGATGTTCATTTCAAATTCAGGCGCCTGCATATAATCGGCAAAGCCCCGGAACGATGAGTTCTGCCAGCCTGTGTTCTGCGAACCAGGGCTGGGATGGCGCAGACCTCCCAGTCCGTCCATATGTGTGTAGCCTATAACGGCAGCAGCGAGTGCATCAGGAAGCGTTTCGCGGTTGAACTGAGGGTTGTGGCGCGAACGCGGCACGGTGCGGATATCAACCACTCTCGTGACACCGTGGGCTTTCAGGAGACGGATGAAATCCCGGAGTGAGCGTGTTGAATGACCGATTGTCAGCACGATTATTTTATTATTACTCATGAATGTATCCTGCCTCAGCGAGGCGGTCAGGCAGCAGGTGAAAAATAAATAAGACCTCCGCAGGGTTCCCGGCGCTCAAGTGCTTTTCTTACCTCTTCATAATGTTAAACGTCAGGCGCAAAATGCTGTAAACATTAAGGCAGTTTTTAAAGGGCTTCTACATCTGCCTGGTGCGATGTCCGGGCTGCGTAGCATCCGGTTGTTTCTGTTTCCTGCCCTCGTGCATCTTTTTTATTTCAGCCTCTGCTGCCTCTAATTTTGTCTTGTTTTCCTCGTAGATCTTCGAGACGTTCTCCATAGCACGCTCAAGCCTTTTTTTGAGAATGAGCAATTCCTGTGTCGAGAGGTTGTAGTTGGGCGTGTTCTCTATCCACAACTGCTCTATGTCTATGAGGGCATTAATGGCAGCTTTCGTCCGGTTCACCGTGTTCTCGTCCATGAGCAGCTATAGGGCTTTTTCTTAAATTAAAGTTTTCACAGGTGAACATATCGACAACGCAACAACGAAAAACGCAAATACCTTGAACATACTATGAAACCGAATGGAACAAACGTTTCGGGGAACAATAATCTGTGGTGATGATTTTGAGCCTGTTGATGGCTATTTGACCATAGAGAACGGGATAATAACCGATATCGAAGAGAGCGTCATAGCCACGGATTCCATCATCGCTCCCTGCTTTGTGAACGCCCACGCTCATATAGGGGATTCGGTCATAAAAGACCCGCCTTACCTGCCGCTTGCTGAACTTGTGCAGCCCCCGCATGGGCTAAAACACAGGAGCCTGCGGGAAATCTCTCATGACAGCCTCGTAGCAGCGATGAAGGCTACCATAAACGATATGATAAAAACAGGCACATGCGCATTTGCAGATTTCCGCGAAGGAGGGGTTGACGGTGTCAGGGCGCTAAAGGATGCGCTTGGAACAAGTGACATCGAAGCAAAGATCTTCGGAAGACCGCTGAACGGGGACATGGGTTATATCGATACATGTGATGGAACCGGATTGAGCAGTACCAGTGACATGGATGTCGGTCTTATAAAAAATATCGCAAGGCTGACAAAAGAAAAAATGAAAAAATTCGCCATCCATGCCGGGGAGAGGGATCCGTCCGATATATCTCCGGCGGTTGATCTTGATCCCGATTTCCTGGTTCACCTGACACATGCGGGGAAAAAGGAAATAAAATCCGTCTCTGAAGCCAATATTCCGGTTGTGGTCTGCCTTCGCTCAAATTTCCTGACCGGATCAGGGATCCCACCGGTTAAAAAAATGATGGATGAAGGCGTTCTCGTTGCGGCCGGGACTGATAATGTAATGCTCAATTCTGTCAATATGTTCTCCGAAATGGAATTTCTCGCCAAAACAGCGCTTTATGATGACAGACAAGTATTTATGTTGTGCACGCTAAATGGAGCAAAATTGTTAGGAATAGATAAAGAATTTGGCTCCATAAAAGCGGGGAAAAAAGCAAGGCTGATGATCTTAACAAAAAAATCTTATAACATGCAGGGTATAAGGAACCCCTTAAGCACTCTGGTGAGGAGGGCACGCCCTGATGACATTATCAGAATAATTTAAAGGCATTAAGGAGAGACTGTATGGCAAGTAAATTGGTTAAAAAAATATTGATTGCAACGGATGGTTCGGAATACACGAAAAATGCGGTTGACTACGGAATAGACATGGCTAAGAATACTGGTGCTAAATTGTATGCTATTTACGTGGTTGATACAGCGGCTTTTGCCTCTATCCCCATGGATGCAGCGTGGGAAAGCATGTACGAGCTCCTGAAACAGGAAGGCGATGAAGCCACGAAGTACGTGGCTGACAGGGCGGAACCTGAGGGTCTGGAAGTGGACAGGCTTACAGTTGAAGGTCATCCTGGCGAGGAGATAATAAAGCATGCAGAAAAAAACCAGGTTAGCCTGATCGTAATGGGAACGCTCGGAAAAAGCGGCCTGGACAGGTTCCTTCTGGGCAGCGTAGCTGAAAAAGTGGTGCGCAATTCGAAAATACCTGTACTGGTCGTTCGCGGGAAAAAATCATAACAATAAAAAAGGAGAAAAACAATGGCCGAAACCCCTGAAAGCATCACGGTTGAAGAAGTGATGGTCAAGGATGTTGCTTTTGCCGAATTGCCAGGTTCAAGGGATGAGGTTCTTGAGATATTGAAAACAAAACATATCTCAGGAATTCCTATCGTAAAAACCGGCGAACTGGTCGGAATAGTGACCCGGACAGATCTCTTAAAAAACCCGGAAGAAGAGCAAATAGCAATGCTGATGAACCGCAAGCCTGTAACGATCTCGCCTGAAAAATCCATAGTCGAGGCTGCGCGCATAATCCTGGCAAATAATATCCGGCGCCTGCCTGTGGTCGAGGATCATTCACTTGCAGGAATCATAACGATCGCAGATATAGTAGGAGCGATAGCAAGGTTGAATATTACTACCCCGATAAGCGAATACGTCGGGGATAATGTCGTATCGGTATGGAGCGACACACCTATTTCGGTTGTAGGCGCTATTATGGAACTTGCGGATGTAAAAGCTGTTCCAATTCTCGATTCAAACCTTGCGCTCGTGGGTGTGGCTTCCGATAAAGACCTTATCAGCGCAAGCGTGATCGAGGACAGGACAGAGATGTCCAACATGTCGGCCGGCTCGGATGATGATGCGTGGACATGGGAATCCATGCGCGACACTATGAGCTTATATTACAGCGTTTCCAAGATCAAACTACCCGGCTCACCTGTAAAAGAGGTCGTAAAGATCACGGGTGATCCTGAAACCGCGGTACTGAGTTCCCCGGTAAGCGAATGTGCCAGGAAAATGAGGCGAAACAGGATCGACCAGATGCCGGTAATCTCAAGCACGCGGAAACTCCTGGGTCTTCTCCGGGATAAGGATCTTCTGAAATCTATAATAAATTGAGTTCCTTCTATTTTTTCATTATTTCAGCAGATCTGTCACCCTGACCAGCGGAATAAAATCAACATGTGCATCGGCAAGGTTACTTGCGGCCCCTTCTTCACGGTCCACTACCGAAATCACATGCTGGATGACCAGCCCTTCATCTTTTAAGATTTTAATAGCTCTCAGGACCGAACCGCCGGTTGTGGTCACGTCCTCGACCAGTAATACTCTTCTTCCCGGCAGAACATCACCAACTATCTGCCCTTTCGTGCCGTACTCCTTTGCTTCTTTTCTTATTATTAATAGAGGCAGGTTGATTTCAAGGGAAGCGGCGACAGCTATGGGAACGCCTCCAAGTGCTACGCAGCCTATGTAATCCGCAGGAATAGAATATGCGTTCATTACTTCAGAAATACTGTGAGCTATCAATTTCAATAAGCAGGGGTTGGTGCTTGCCTTTTTAATATCCACGTAGAACGAACTTTTCTTTCCTGAAGCAAGGGTGAAATCACCGAATTTTATAGCCCCGCATTCTTTAAGGGCTTCTGCAAGACCCTGCATCACCATGGCTCCTTTTTAAGCTTTATGTAATATCCGAAAATATTAGTTATGCGATGAAGCACCGGGGTGAGAATAAGGACTGCGATTATTATTTCGAACGTAAAATTTGAAGTAAACCACTGCGGATCGAAAATATATGTAAGAACCCACGCGCCTGCTACAAAGTCAAGCTGGTCAACAAGCGG
Organism: uncultured archaeon; assembly: GCA_902386085.1. Lineage (GTDB taxonomy): Archaea > Halobacteriota > Methanosarcinia > Methanosarcinales > Methanoperedenaceae > Methanoperedens. The sequence goes on along the minus strand of CABMIA010000048.1, from coordinate 5,931 downwards.
GAATTGTGCCCCCCGGGCAAAACCCAGCCTGCGCTTAAAAAAGCTTTTTACGATGTACCCCAGCAGCGCCCCAAATGAAAGCGTGATTATTGCAATGTACGTAAATCTCGCAAAATTCGGGAAAAGCGGGAGTTGTATCTGGATGAGACCAATAATAATTCCGCATGCTGTCCCTCCTATCAATCCGCGTATTGTTTTCCCGTTTCCGAGTATTCTCCGCCCATCTCTCCAGTTCTTCCCTAAATCCAGTGGGGTTCCCCCTCCAAATACCACCGCCGTGGGATTGGCGATATAAGCAGGCAGCATCAGCCACACTGCCCCTATTACTACATTTATTATTTCAACCATGTTCTCCTGAACATTCAGGGACTTCCCTGGGGAAATTGTTCAACCCTGACGCCGGCTTTTTCGAAAAATTTTAATGCTTCGGTGTCGGGGTAAACCGTCCCGAAAACTACCTTTTCAATGTTTGAGTTGATCAGCATTTTTGCGCAGAGGATGCACGGCTGGTGCGTACAGTACAGCGTCGCATTCTCGATGCTAACACCGTGAAGCGCGGCCTGGATAATGGCATTCTGCTCTGCATGCACTGCGCGGCATAGTTCATGCCGTGTTCCCGAAGCTATATTATTTTGCTCCCTTATGCAGCCTATATCCAGACAGTGCGGAAGATTCCGCGGCGCTCCGTTGTATCCTGTGGAAAGGATCCTCTTGTCTTTCACGATCACCGCCCCCACCTGGTTCCGCAGGCAGGTGGAACGTTTTGCAACTATGCATGCAAGCTCCATGAAATATTCGTCTATTGTGGGTCGCATCAGCGATTAATATACAGCAAATGATAAATATTTACCGAACGCAAAAGGTAAATATGTTAATAGTAATCTAAGGTGAGTCCTGAAGTGTCAGAAGGAGAATCCAGATGAATCTAATTAATGAAAAAGCTATTGAAGCCTACGTCAAAAATACCACTTTAAAGCAGATGCTCATCATCCCTGCAATACTGCTTATATTGTCACTTTCTATTCTGGCATATACAACTTACAGGACGGGCGCACCGTTTCAACTTGGACTTGAGTTCAAAGGTGGAACTGCTGCTTACTTTGATAGTGAAAAAACCCCTGACCAGTTGAAAGAGGAGTTCAAGGCGTTCAATGTCGCAGAGACAAGACAATACGGAGGAGGGCAGCGTAAAATAATCCAATTTGGCCCGATGGATGCGTCCCTTAAGGATGAATTAATAGCGAAATTAAAGGCCGAATTCACGAATGTTGAAATAAGGGATATGGGGGAACAGTTCAGTAAATCGCTGCAGGTACAGGCGGTTCGAGCGATAATTATCTCATTCTTTTTAATGGCAATAGTGGTTTTCATAACGTTCAGGACTTTTGTTCCTTCCGGTGCGGTTTTGGTTTCAGCCTTTGCTGACATAGCATTCGCCGGGGCTATGATGGATGTTTTTGGGATTCTTCTCTCACTTGGAACCGTAGCAGCCCTTTTAATGCTCATCGGTTACTCTGTGGATACGGATATACTTCTGACCACACGGCTGCTTAAGAGAAAAGGAGATTTGAACGACAAAATAAGGGATGCCATGAAAACGGGATTGACGATGACGACAACCACATTAGGCGCTCTGGTTGCGCTATTCATCGTTTCTTCGGGCTTGATTGGATCATTTTTGCTAATTGACATTATAAGGGATATTTCAATAGTGCTTATTTTTGGCCTGATCGCGGACATCGTAAACACTTGGATGACAAATGTGGGCATTCTCAGATGGTACATAGAAAGGAAATCCCAGAAAAGTGAAAAAAAAATAGAAAAACCTAAAAAGAGGAGACAGGCGGCATGAACGACGAAGCACCTTTTTATAAAAACTGGCGAGTATTATTACTTGTATTGATTATCCTGGGTTCTATTGCAGCAATAACGGTATCCTATTCGAACGGGCAGTTAAGATTCGGAAATAACCTGAAATATGGTCTTGACCTCGACGGTGGTTCGTGGCTTCAGGTGCAGCTTCAGGGCGCGATTGTCCAGGTAGATGCTGACCCTGGAAAAATTGTCCAGGTCGAATTCGCAAGACTTCTCAGCGACCCGTCAGTTAAAATCGAAGGAACATCTGCGGGTTCATTCACTTTTACAACCTCAAAACAGACGACACAGAAAACCATCGATTCGTTCGGATTTGGTACCTCCACCATATCAAGTGCAACAGGAGGCGGTACCAGGGTGACGCTGCAAACAAGTAAGGACTTCTTGATCCAGAAGTATCTGAAAGACAGCCTGAATGCTGACGTAAAACAAATTCCAAGCAGCCCGGGAAGGCCCTCTACATTCGAAATAAGAAAAGCAGTTACAGAGGATTCACTGAATGCTATCCTAAAACCCGTTGATGGAAAAGTTGTACCGCCTTTCAAGGAAGGTGTGACCCCGGAAACCAGGGATGAAACAAAAAAGAGGCTTGAAGACAAACTGAACCCTATCGCCCTTAAACAGATAACTATTACGCCGATAGGTGATAATTACCTGCTTATAGATCTCCCCGGGGTATCGATAGAGGAAGCAAGAAAACTTGCCCTGACCCCAGGGAAGTTCGAAATACGGATACAGGTTCAGGGTAATGAGACGCAACATGTTCTTTACGGTGACCAGATAACAGGTGTAGGAGTGCCACAGAAAGAACACGGTGATGCATGGGGTGTATCTTTTGAACTCGGCGACGATGGGGCAAATGCGTTAAGGGATGCGGCGATACAGTATGGCGCAGTTACAAATCCTAATGCACATTATTTGAGCATGTATCTTGACGATAATCTTGTGTTCAATGCACCGCTTGCACCTGACCTTGCGAAGAACATACAGAGCGTGCCTGTGAAAAACATGGTTGCAACTACTGGAACAGGAGACGCAGGACAGGAGAAAGCAAAAGAACTCCAGCTTCATCTGAGAGCAGGAGCATTGCCTGTGCCTGTTAAAGAGGCAGGGTCCGGAGAAGTGCCGGCGCCGCTTGGCCAGAAATTCAAGGAACAGGTCGCTATCGCAGGATTGATCGCACTGATACTGGTGGCCATCGTGGTGGCCTTAAGGTACAAACAGCCAAACATCGTAATCCCGATGCTTTCAACGTCCTTCAGCGAGGTCATCATGATACTGGGTTTTGCAGTTGTTTTCGGGCTGCAGCTTGACCTTGCGACAATCGCAGGCATCATTGCGGTCATTGGTACGGGCGTTGACCATCTCATAATTATTACAGACGAAGTGCTGGCCGGCGGCGCTCTGCCGCCAGATAAAGTCTATAGATCCCGTATCTCAAAAGCGTTTGCCATTATTTTTGCAGCAGCAGCCACGGTGATTGTGGCAATGCTGCCCCTTATATTGTTCATGGATTCAAGCGCTTTGGGAGGATTTGCTGAAATCACGATAGCAGGGGTATTTATCGGAGTATTTATAGCAAGACCTGCTTACGCGGTGATCATACAGGGTATGCTCGTAGAAAGCATAGATAAAACCTATATTGAAGAGGATTGATCACCGAAATTTTTAAATGTAATTCAAACCTTTAAGCGAAAGCTTTTTCTGAAAGCCTCGGTGGCTCAGCCCGGCAGAGCGAGAGATTTGTAATCTCTCGGTCGAGGGTTCAAATCCCTCCCGAGGCTTCTTTTATCCTTATTCCACCTTTTTCTTCAACTCCGCCAGTGCATTCATCGCCTCAAGCGGGGTCATGACCTCTACATTAAGCTTCTTCAAATCCTCTACAACCGGCGATTCCTTAACAGGCTCAGTCCCGAAAAGCATGAGCTGCGTATATTTCCCGCTATCCTTCCCCCTGCTGATAGCACCTCCGTTCTCCACTTCCTTCAAGATCTCCTTTGCCCTCTGCGTCACCTTCAGGGGCACTCCTGCAAGCCTTGCAACATGGATTCCGTAGCTCCTGTCTGTGGCACCGGGAACGATTTTCCGCAAGAACACGAGGTCGTTGCCTTCTTCTTTTACTGCGATATGATAATTCTTCACACGCTTCAATACTCCTTCCATCGCTGTAAGCTGGTGATAATGTGTTGCAAAAAGCGACCTCACGCCAACACGGTCTTTGTTGTGGATGAACTCAACCACGGCTTTGGCTATGCTGTACCCGTCGTAGGTGCTCGTGCCCCTGCCTATTTCGTCAAGCAGGACAAGGCTCTTTGGTGTTGCGTGGTTCAAAATGTTCGCAAGTTCCACCATCTCGATCATGAACGTGCTCTGCCCGCTTGCAAGGTCATCGAATGCCCCAACGCGTGTGAAAATCCTGTCAACGATCCCTACAGAGGCATATGACGCAGGCACGAAACTCCCTATCTGCGCCATTATCACGATTAGCGCGGTCTGCCGCATGTATGTTGATTTCCCGGCCATGTTGGGCCCCGTGAGGAGCAGGAACTGGTTTTCTTGGCAGTCCATGTGAGTATCGTTCGGGACAAAACCGGGAAGCGTCCTTTCCACGACTGGATGCCTCCCGTCACGCACAAGGATGGTGCAGTTCTCGTTCACCTCAGGTCTTACGTACCTGTTGTTAACCGCAACCTCGGCAAGGTTTGCTATAACATCAAGTTCACCCAGGGCAGATGCAGCAAGCTGTAGATCCTTTGCCCTGCCCGCAATAAGAGAGTTGATCCCGCAAAAAAGCTCATACTCAAGCGCCACCCTCTTTTCATCGGCAGAGAGGATGAGCATTTCCTTTTCCTTAAGCTCTGGCGTGTAGAAGCGCTCTCCATTCGCTGTGGTCTGTTTCCTTATATAATCGGGAGGCACCTGGGAAAGGTTTGACCTTGTGACCTCGATGTAATATCCGAAAACCGAATTATAACCTATCTTCAGGGATTTTATGCCTGTTCGCTCCCGTTCTTTCTGTTGCATTTCAGCTATCCAGTCCTTGCCGTGGAGGGAGAGTTTCTTCAGTTCATCCAGCTTTTCGTTATATCCCTCCCTGATCATTCCCCCTTCACGCACACTCAAGGGCGGGTCGTCCACGACGGCGCGTTCAAGCAGCGCGACCGTATCTGTAAAATCGCCTAGTTTCTGCATCATACCTGATAAAAGTCCTGACTTAATGTCGCTCTCTTTCAGGGATTTTTTAATTTCAGGGATTGCGGCAAGCGAGATTTTGAGGGCTGCCAGGTCGCGGGCATTGGAGTTGCCGTAAACTATTCGCCCGATGAGGCGCTCGATATCTCGGATCCGGGAAAGCTGCGTTCTCAAATCATAACGAAGCAGCGTCTTTTTCACGATCTCATCCACCGCATCAAGCCTTTCTGATATCTTATTAACCGAGATTGCCGGAGCAAGTGTCATTTTGCGAAGCAGCCTTCCCCCCATTGGCGTTTTTGTGCGATCAAGGACTGACAGGAGGGAATTATTGGAATCGCGTACACCCTGTACTATCTCAAGGTTCCTGAGCGTGATGGAATCCAGCACCATGAACTCATTTTCAAAATATGTTCTTATCGCCTGGATGTGAGCCAGGTCCCTCATCTGGGTTCTCTGTGCATATTCAAGCGCTGCGCCTGCTGAAGATACTGCGAACTTGAGGTTCTCCAACCCCATGCCTTCAAGCGTCATGACGCCGAATTGTTTAAGCAGGAAGTCTCTCGCATTCTTAGGGTCGAAAGCCTCGGCATCGGATTTATTGATCACGATATCTAATTTTTTAAGGCGTTCTGAGAGCTTTTTATTATCAAAAAGCGATGGGGGAAGAATGCATTCCGCAGGATGCATCCGCGACGCCTCGCATATCACCATGTCGTAATTCTCGTTATCGCCAAACTGGGTGGTTATGAATTCGCCGGTGCTCACGTCAAGAAATGATACCCCGAACTCCGTACCTGCTCCTGAGATAGACATGAGATAATTGTTCGCTGTCCCGGAAATCAACGATGAATCGATCACTGT
>CABMIA010000047.1 GCA_902386085.1 uncultured archaeon | reverse complement strand
TTCTGAAAGACCTGGGATTCTCATGGAATTTATTGGATTGATCGATGATGCTTTTGATGATGTTTTGGAGAGAGATGTTGAGGGTTGGCTTTCAAATTTTTAGACAGATGCTATAATGACGCCATGGCTGCAAAAGGTAAACCCTTTGCATCATTTTAAATACTTTAAGTTCGAAATATAAACCTCGCCAAAGCTTAAAAGGCATTGAACAACAGCAGCCGTGCCTTAAATCAAAGGACAGTGAAAGATTATGGCAATGTCTAAAAAGATAATGGAACGCAAAGAACGGGATCGCAAGGAGAAAATAGCAGAACTTGAGAAACAGGCAGCTTCGGGAAGCGGGGAAGCTAAAAGAAGCTGGCCAAGGAAAAGAGGAAGCTCAAATAACTCCCTATTTCATGATCTCTGGCGGCGCGCCGCACAGTTTTACAAGCGCCTCGGCCTCGATGAAATGAAGGCTTGCGGGAATGATCAGGACATGAAGCGGCGCACCGAAATCGTACTCTTTCAATCCCTCAAGATAATCGGAGTGTACTGCGGGTGAATCAGACCCTGCTCTTGCAATGCCCACAGCGAGCGTATTCAAAAGTACGCCTTCGCCCCGCCTTTCTTCCATTTCGAGCAGGACCTCTATGGCTTTTCCTATTTCCATAAATCCCTTCTCCCTGTCGATGTCAAGAAAGACAAGCGTGTGAAGGTCGTTTCTCTTGTTCATTTTGATGGTATCGTACGGGGCCTCGGATACGACTGTCTTATCTCTTCTTGTGTAAGGGAAAGGAATGGTCGTGGATTTTCCGAACCTGTAGTTCTGCAATCCGCTCAAGCCCGAGACTGCGGACGAAATCGACGGGGCGTGGATGATCGCTGTACCAATTCCCATATCCACGGCACGCAGGCGCAGGTCTATGTGCGTGGTGGCAACCATGGCATCCCCGCCTGAGAGAAATGCCACGTTTTTTTCTTTTGCCTCGGAAAGCCATGAAGGGTTCTGTTCCACGTCCTCCCGTGTAAGGACTGTCAGTTTCCTCTCGTAAAACTCTTCCATTTTTTCAATGGTGGTGCCGACGAGGTGCGAAGTGTAAAATTCTGCATAGACTACGTCATCCTGCCTTATTGCCTCCAGGCCTTTGTTGGTATCGTCTTTTTCATCGTATAATCCAAGTCCGATAAAGGTTATCATAACAATTACTCATTCGCACGATTGCCATTTTTCTCAAAGAAAAGAAGCTCGTTCTCGATCCGTTTGCGGTCGATAATGTCATAGAAAACCATTACTATACCGATAATGGAACCTTTATTATCTTTGATGGAGGAACCTATTATATCAACAGGTATTTCAATCCCGTTATTTGCTGCAAGTACGGTATGCTCTGCCAGACCGAAGAAAATCCCTTCCCTGATAGCTTTTGCAACAGGATTCTCGACCTGTTTATTCATACCCTTACTGATAATCTTCAAGACTGTTGTCAGTTTTTTTCCTAAGGCATCTTCCTGCTTCCAACCTGTTAGCGCCTCTGCAATAGGGTTCATGAATTTTATAATTCCTTCAGGATCTGTCGCGATGACCGCATCCCCTATGCTTCTGATCACGGCAGCAAGCCATTGTTGGCTCTCTTTCAACTTTGTCTCCATTTTATGTCTGTAGAGGGCAATCTCAATGTTGATCTGCAAATCTTTTTCTTTGAACGGTTTAATGACGTATCCGTATGGCTCGGTTATTCTTGCACGTTCCAGGATATTTTCATCGGAAAAAGCAGTGATATACACGACAGGAATATCAGATCGCGATCGTATCTGGTTGGCAGCCTCTATACCATCCATTTTGCCTTTTAATACAATATCCATCAAAATTAAATCTGGTCTGGTATCTTCCGCCTTTCTGATGGCCATCTCTCCTGTACCCACAACTGAAGTAACCGTATATCCCATATCTTCCAGGCTTAATTGCAGAACTTCAGCAACCATTCTTTCATCTTCAACTATCAATATCCGTGCTTTTGCCATAAATCATTTCCAGAATTTCAATCGGGAATTCGGCTGAACATGCATTTTGAACTATTAGCTTTGATTCTTCCATGCATATAATGTCATCGCATAATGTTATGAAGTTTCAATTTCAAAAAAACTCTTTTCTGTCGCATAGAAAGATATAAACATTTAGAGAGTTAACATTAAACTATGGAAGTAATACAGGAAAAATTGAAATCGATCGGCGTCGGTATCGGTAGTATTCTGGGATATATCATAATCCTGGCAGGAATTGTAATGACCATTCTCATCCTGCTAACAATTTTTCCGGGGGAGGTTATTTAAAGGAATCAAGAATGGAATCCAAGTTCATCAGAGTCGCCAGGAAGGATGGCGAGAAGACAAGGGTGGAACTTATCGCCCTTGGGGCGATCGACAAAAACCTGAAGATAAGATCAGAAGGCGAAACGCTCCTGATTCCTGTCAGGAGGTCAGTCAAGGGATTCGGGGATACCGGGGAAGGAGAGTTCGATGTGCTGCAAAAAGAGGAGTCAGTGGCAGATATTCTTGGTTTTTCACCTGCCTTTGAACAGATAGGAGACATAGCACTCATAGACAGGCACGAGCCCGATGCGCAAAAGATTGCAGATGCGCTGATACAGCAGAAAAAGATAAAGACAGTTTTGCAGGCCGAAACTGCGATAAGCGGAGAATACAGGACGCGCGGGGTGTCTATACTTGCGGGGGAGGAAAAGACCGAAACGCTGTACAGGGAAAACGGGTGCAGATACCTGATCGACCTTGCCAGTGTATATTTTACGCCCAGGCTTTCAAC
>CABMIA010000046.1 GCA_902386085.1 uncultured archaeon | reverse complement strand
CGTTATACCTGGATGGGGTTCCAGTAGCTACGAAATCGGTCTCTGGAACATTGAATTCTTACAATACCGTTCTTCAATTCGGGTCATATCCAAATCTTGCCAAGACCTCTGCTTACCTATTCAATGGGAAGATAGATGAAGTCCGAATCCTCAATAGAGAGTTAGGTCGTCATCAAATAAAAGATTCCTTCAACTCCGGAATTAATAGATTATATAGAAATTTGACTAATATTTCAGCGGGAGTTTATAATTATAAAGCTTATGCCCAAAACCAGTCTGGAAGTGTGAATCACACTGAGACAAGACTTTTGACATTGGCTGCTGCATCTATTTCAGGTGCACCCATATTAATTGAATTGCTCCGGCTCCCCCGATAGTAATAACGTCTTGAGATATTTCAATGTCAGTGTAAAAACTGAATGTTACCTGATATATTGACAGAACACAGGTTCATTTTAATGGAAACCTGACCATATTAGGTTAAAATAGCAAAGCTGAAATACCTATATTTGTATTAAGATTTCGGGCTTCCAATCCACCTAAACATGAAATTTTATAAGAATGGAAGCCCATGATAATTTAAGAACAAATACATAGGCAGAATCAGAGAATGCAGAACCATCGAGCTACTCTAGAGTTTTCCGTGAAAAGGTGGTTCTCTCTTGCTATGTGCGCATTCTAAAGGATGACTGATGGTTTCTATTTTATTACTGAACGGTTGCTTAACATGATAGTTGGAAGCGGTGGGGAAAATTAAACCGCCGAAATTGGGGAATTTACAATGCAGTTGACAATATAAAAACATCAGAGTTTAAAGCATATGCTTTTAACATATATTATGCCTCCATATCGGTATATATAGCTATAAGTAAGAAAAATAAGAAACATAAAAAAGGTGAAAAACATGAAAAAAGAAAGAATTTTCGAGATAGAAATAGCAAAAGAGTTTGGACAAGAACTCGTAGATAAAATCAAAAAACTTCCAGATGAGACCGATCTACATGGACAAAACGGGAAAGAGATATCCGATTTTAATGGACCGTTTTCTTATCCCCCGAACCCATTAAGAGTTGTAAAGGAATCAAAAGATTTACGTTCTGAAACTTTAAGAGACGCTGTAGATTTAGAATAATAAACCGTCCAGAGCCGGATACAGCATTCCGTATTTTAAAAATTATACCCGGCGCTGGGGTTGGGCCCCCAGACCCCGTAGGATGCGCCGCCTCTGGCGGGGAATCCTAAAGTTCTCGAAGTTGAGAAAATTATATACAATCCACCTTTTTCAGGGCATGGCGATGTTGGAATTATTTTTCATTGGGGCAATTCCATAAATGCCCCCAGTCTCTAAAAGCATTTCTGAGCCTGGGGATAACTTTAGTATGCCAGTTTTTATCATTGCTTGTTATATTCATGGGTTCTCCGCACTTTGCGCATGGTACTTCAAATCGTTGAAGTCCTCTAAGAAACTCTGATTGCTTATTTAATATTGAAATTTCTTCCTGCATTTCTTTTATCTGTTTAGACAGGTCAGGGTTGACTTTACTCTCTATGATTTGTATCACTGTTTGTCCATAGGATTTATCCCCTTTAAGTTTATCCAGAGCCTCTTTCAGTTCCCTGTTTAAGATAAATGATACTGTAGGGTGCTCTTTCTTGTACTTATAATAACTTGGTGGTCTTTTTGTCTTATTTTCAGTCATATTTTATAACCTCAGATAACTATACTTTGCGTCACTTTTATGTTATCCTTTGTGATAACCTTTGTGTCTATCCTTTAGGAGATCATATTCAAAGTTATCTTTTGAGATCCTGTGATAGGCTATATCGTCCAATTCATACCTAACTTTGCCTATTTTGAGATTCTCATCCATGCCTGCGAAAACAGATTTTGGCCTGTGAGCGAAATCGAATTCGATGTGGCGATGAAGGTGAAAAAGTGGTGATACCACGTTAGCTATTTCCTGGAGTAGACAGGAACCGCTTGGAATGAATCTGGATACTCAGTAATGCGGCCTCAAAATTTTTTACTTGGGGCCTTTCGCAAAATCGCCGGTAAAAGGCTAGGCTATGGAAATCATGATCCTATCCGGGTATGAGTATCCCGATTATGCCGAACACGATCGTGACTGCATACATGGCGTAGGTCGCCTGTCTCTCGGTAACACGCCTGTAGTATGGGAGAACCCATTTCAGGGTGAGCTGGTTTGGAACTTCGAGCGTACCATCGTCTCTAACCTTCCCGAACTTGACCTGGGGATACTTTTTTACTCGCCAGTAGACATACATTAGAAAATTAATGGTATGAGGAATAAGCATGATAAACCCGCTGATTATGTATCCCTGCATGACTATCAACACACCGATTGAGGCACCCACTGTAAGAGAACCTATGTTCCCCCAGAATATCCTTGAAGGATAACGTTCGAATAAATAGAAGCCCAGCGTTGCGCCGGTGATTGCTATGATGGCAATGATATTATCGATAGAACCTGTCATCAGGGATTTGATGATCAGGGAGATAAGGACTATAATGGAAAGTCCTGATGACATCCCGTTGAAACCGGAGTGCATATTTACGAGATTAGCGGCCACAAGGACAAAAGTGGGGACTATAAGCTGGCTGTAAAAAATCCCGAAATCCACGTGACCGATCAAAGGGAACAGGACTTGCGAATGCGTCGCGTACTGCATCAGGGGATATGAACAGTAGTACATAAGCACGAGCTTTGCAGGTCTTCCAATGTTTATCATGTCATCAAGGATGCCGAAGAGACCAAAAAGTATGATCACATTTAATGCAACATAATTTGCGGCATCGAACTTGTAGAAAAGAGAATTGATGGATATTGAAAAAAGAACAGCGAGCATGATTGCAAGCCCGCCGCCAGTGGGCACCATTTTATTTTCCCTCTTATAATAGTCCTTTACTACGAGACCCTTTTTTGTGAGTTTTCGTATGAGGTAGGGTGTGGTGACTAAAATAATGAGAAAAGGAAAAAAGAATATAAGAACGATCTCAAGAATGAGCCAGTAAATATTATTCAGATAATCACCCGGGGTTATAATGGTGAATTTAATATATAGGTTTAATTGTTAAAAAAGTGAGAGGAAAATCAGTTAAAATGTCCCTGGTGCCAGGATGGCGCACTTGTATATGCGTCCATGCATCCGAGCGTGCAGAACATTTTTTCCCTGATGTATTTATTTAGCACATATATTTCTTTTCGGCAGTTGGCGCATTTCACTTCAACTAGTTCCACAATTCAATCCTCCTTTTTTCTCCTGTGCATTACAAACATTATGGCAAATATCCCTGCAATCGGCAGGGCAACGGTGGAAAATTCTGGAATCTGCCATGTTAAATCATGGGAATATGGATTACCCGTAAACCCTTTTTCAGAGCCTTTTTCCATTCGTGTTCCTTCCGAATCAATATGTATCCTATCGCTTGCATTATTGGAGCTTATTTCAAAATCAACATATATGTGATTTTGTTGATTCTTTAATAAGAATAAACCATTATTTGCCGGATCAATTCGTTGGATTGTATACCATCTACCACTGGTTAAAATTCCATGATTTGCGGTATTATAACCTAAAAATGTCACGCCGTTATTTCCAGAAACCTGCTGCCATTCATTATTTCCAATTAAATGTTTGGATATTGTAGTACCAGGGTGATCTGAAAAGTTTGCTGGACCAATTGTCACTTTAATTCCATTAGGTCCCCTTGGATCTCTGCTCGCACTGATTATCAAGTAAATTCCATCTATATTATCTTTTGGAAGATGGTTTGTAAGATCTAATTTAAAAGGTGATTCCGAAACAATGGTTGACTCATCCAACCAGGGATCTGTATTACTTCCAATATAAGTTCCACGATCAGAGGTTAGCCACATTTGCTTCAAACCACTGCCACCTCCTCCTAAAGCATTACCTGCTACTAGGAGAACTATAAAAGATGCAACTAGTATCGCGCTTTTAAAGCTCATATTTATCACACCAAAATATAATAAAGAATCGAGAGACCTAAAATCAGGTCTCCTCTTAGTTTATAATTTATTCTTCTTTTTTACTCTTCCTATGCTGGAAGAAGAACACAAGTCCGATTACTCCGGCTACAGGGAGAGCAACTGCTGGGAATTCTGGAATACTAGTTAAACCGATATTTGCAGATGCAGAGTCAAGTCTGACAAGCTTTGTAACATTTTGGCCTTTTACTTCCAATAAATATCCGGTGTTGGGTGGAGCACCACTACTCGTAACTGTTACAACATCCGCTAGGACGAAAGGAGTTTTTGATGCCGGTGTAAAACCAGCAGGGCAAGTGACTGTTACTCCAGCCGATGGACTTATAGAGCATGTCAAACTATATGGATGTCCGACACCAGCCGTACTAATACTACTGATATCCAGACTGAAAACGGTTGTGCCCGTCAGTGGTATTGTTGTAGGGTTATCTGCCGGAGTGTTCTGATTTGGCGATGCTTTATTTATATCTATATTAAATGGATCTGCCGCCGCCATTCCTGTCATCGATACCATCACTGCCAGAAGTGCAGTTATCATTATCGTTTTATTTTTCATGTTTTTACACCATACTCCTACCTTCTCTTGAGCTCCACCAGAGCCCCTGAGTAAAGTAAACCGAAATACAACTCCTATGTATATAAATTTATCGCTTTCGAAAAAATTAAATAATGATCATAATTGTAATTATCATCATTGATAGCCATTTTGATTATAATCATAATAATAAAACATAGAATTCATCCTGGATTTACAATCCTCATAGAGCCTTACAATCATGGGATTTAAGATAAGAATAAACATGCTGGAATGAAAGAAAATTTGTTTGTTGCCTATATATAATGTGCTGAATCCGGCGTGTGGATAGTTCTATATAGGCATCCATTAAATTGAGAAGATATAATCCAATTCTTATAAATTCGCAGGTGATTCTGGAAATGATAAACTTAGAGGAAGACAGAAAACCATTTGCGTCTGGAATTGCGATTGATATCTACCAAAACTTTGATTAGTTAAAAAGAAGATTGAAATGACCGGATTAAAATAAGGATTTCAAAAAATATGAAGAATCGATTCAGGGTTTTCTTATCGCTTACTCTTATCTACGGATTGTTTATCTTCTACCTGTCTTCCAGGTCGAGTCTTGGCGATCCGCTGTCTGTATTCGATTTTCTGCATCTGAGGAGCCTCGAAAGCTTACTAGAATCCATAAAGCATTCTGATCTAAAGTATCTCCTTTATCCGTTCTATATCTTTTCCGTATATCCGGATAAGGTTGAGCATATTATCCTATATGCCGGGTTTGGTTTTTTGCTTAGTTTTACCTTGAAGAATTGTTCAAATCCATTAGTTAGAAACCACGCCTTGATATTTGCCGTTATTATCGGGACAATATATGGCGCAAGCGATGAATTCCACCAGTCTTTCGTTCCAGGGAGGACAGCAAGTATAGGGGATCTTCTTGCAGACAGTATCGGGATCCTGATTGCCCAGGCGATAGTCTCCATAAAAGAAAGGTTGCCAGTTTCATCGAAAAAAAAAAGACCGCCCAGTCTTGATCTAAAGCTTGCTTTCCTTTTGATTGCCTCTTCAATACTCTTTATATTAGTGCCACCTTTTAACCAGACTTTCTTGAGGATCATACTGGCACTGCCTCTCCTTCTCTTCCTGCCCGGCTATCTTTTTATCCACGTGATGTTTCCCAGGAAAGGAGAACTCAGTGCCATAGAAAGGTTCACGCTGAGTATCGGTCTCAGTATAGCTATTTTTGTTTTTGACGGCTTTGCCCTGAATTATACTAAATGGGGATTCAGGCCGAACTCAATAGTTCTGAGCCTTTCTATAATTATGGTACTCCTCCTGACGATCGCATATTTTCAAAGGCTGTCCCTCAAAGAGACAGGATACAGTTTCTCATACAGCGATATATCCTCATTTCTTGGCACTCTCAGAAGTAATAAGCCCGAATCTGGTAGCGAATATGACCCTGCTCTTGAAAAGACGCTGATAAAGACTATGGTCATCGCAATACTTCTCGTAAGTGCCATGCTGATCTATGCAAAAGTAACAAGGGAGCCTGAGAAGTTCTCGGCTCTGTATATTCTCGGCTCTAACGGGAAGGCTGAAGATTATCCGGCAAATATCCGGATCGGTGAGCCAGCCTCCATTCTTGTCGGAGTGGAAAACTATGAGTATGCCCATGTTAATTATACACTCAGGGTGCAGCTTGGTGGGGTGGATTTGAAAGAGGAAGATATAGCTCTTGATCATAATGATAAATGGCTGAATAACGTGACATTCGTACCTCGAATTACTTCTTCCATTGCTTTCTCCAATAGATCAAAGCTTGAGTTCCTGCTTTCAAAAGACAATGAAACCTACAGGTCAGTCCACCTGTGGGTGAACATCAGTATGGATTCCGTGAAATTTGCAGAATTGCCTGAACTGGAAAACGGAGACATGGAATCTGATCTGGGGTGGGGGTTTTCAGGAAGCAGTCCGGACATCACAGGGAGTTATAAGAATAATATCTCATCGTCCAGGGTCTATGAGATAAATTTTACAACAAAGGAAGAAGGATCCTACGGGACTATATTTCAAAATTTGACAACGTATGGAAATGCCCGCGCCATACTTTCCTTTGATATGAGGGATTCCGAGTATTCAAACGCTTCGGATTTTGTTTTCAAGCAGGTACTTTTGGACGACCAGATGATCTGGGAGACTGGAATTGGAGGCAAAAACAGCACCTGGGAGCATGTGGAATTACCTTTAATGCTATCAGGGAACAACACTTTAGCATTCCGGGTTTACAGTAAATATAATAATAGCCTTTCTGCCATGGTCTGGATCGACAACATTCGGCTGAATCCATACGGAGCGCCAGCGAAAAATGAAACTATAATAAATCCTTATCGGGAAACGTATGAATTCAATTTCGATGTAAGAGGAGCACCACTTAAATTGGAGAAGTCTATGGAAATAAATGGTTTCAATTTCCCGGGATTCAGCTATGACATCAATGAAAACAGATCTTACGAAAAGCTCGAACTCGAAATCCCGGATTTCAATATAATAGATACAGGCAAAGCCATCTATACTGCGAGAATGAAGGGCAGCGATCTACATCTTATGGGCAAGAGCTATAAGATACTCGGCAAGAGCAACGTGACAAATCTCTCCAGGGAATTGGAAATTCCCCAGGATAAAATACTGAGCCTTGGAGAAACATGGACTTTCGGGGTTTATTCGCTCTCGATTAAGTTGATAAGCTCAAAAGAGGATTCGGCTATGCTTGAGTTAAGAAAAGATGGAAAGATTCTTGACTCAAAACTTGTAAACGAAAGGGGGGTTTATGAATACAGAACAACTGCAAAGAAAATCTCCTTTACGATCTTTAAAGCAAAAGTGGATTCCGTAAGTGGAGATAATGTTCATTTAACAAACATAGAATTGTATTCAGACTCGATTGAAGTCTTAAGGCCAGGCACAATCACGGGAGATTTTGAGGTCACCAATATAAGTTCTGATGAAATTACCTTTGAGAATATCTATCCTATAGAATTGAAGGATGGAATGGTAATTCTGAATGGCAGCATGGGATTGAAACTACAAGGAGATAAGGTGTATCCCTATGCCTCAGGGGCACCTTTTAGGGGTAGCCCACAATATATCTATGCCGGAAGATGGATGAACATTACCGGCTTTAATTACCCTGGTTTCTACATGGATAATGATAATTCATACGAAGATCTGCGCATGTATTTCTCAGGGAGCGGTTTTGTTGAAAAAGGTCAGGCTGTTTATCTAACTAAGGTACATTCAGGTTACCTGTCGTTTCTTGGAAATACTTATGAGGCAGATTCGAACAGGCCGGGATATATCAGCACCGTGAGGATCAATAAAAATCTGACTTTATATGATAACAGTACCCGGGAACTTGAGGGATATATGCTCTCGTTTCAGAAAATGAACGCCGATCTTATAAAAATCCATATCAGAAAGTTCGGGACGATAGAAAAACAAGAATTATTAAACGAAACAATCAAATCCAATACAACTTTCTTCCCTGATATTTCATATGAGATATTTGCAGGCAGGAGTGGTAATCTGAGGAAATCAAATACATTGAGTACCGGTGATACATTTGAGTACTGGGAGGAATACAGGGAAGACATGTATTATAAGGCAATTGCGGGAGAGCTTAAGGCCATTAATAACAACAGCATAGAGCTTGATATCAGAATCTACGAATTTCCATTTAAAGTCTATCCTGGCGGGACATACGGAGATTTCGAGATCGAGAGCTTAACACTTGATGCTATAACCATGCGGAACACAAAACCCCTGCAATTTATTCCCGGAAGTGAGACGTCAATCTTGAACGGGACTTTAAGGATAAGAACTTCTTCAAATGAATCCCTGGCCTATCCAGTCCGTTAGTTTATTTTGTCCTATTCAACAGCATCATGATGCCAAGAGATATTATTATGAAGATCAGCCAGCCCAGATATACGTGAACGAACATCATCCGTTCTATTCCAAAATTATAGCCTACATAATAAAGTACAGAGACCCTGGCCAGATTCGCTATATACGCAACGAGGATTGCAATGACGACCAGCATGGCTATTCGGCTCTTATCTGTGAGACGCTCCATCCTTGCATATCCCACTATAATGCCTATCAGCAGGAACATGGAATACAGGCCGGAACATGGGCCTCCAATGACAACCGTGGCATCTTCGAAACCCTTGAAATGAACGGTCTCGGTCGCGACCACATGTATATTCATGTTCGAAACCGCATTGACGATGGAAAGAGACGGAAGCAGTACCAGGTAGTGATCAAAATAATGAATAAAATTATCGTTCATCGAAGGTAAAATGGAATAAAAAGTCTGGAACAATACGATGAATGTGCCAGACATGTATATCCCGAATTCGCCCATTCGTCTGTATTGACGTGTCCCGAAAGCGATGAAGGACATTCCTAAAAAGAAGGTCATTGAATCCAGAGTGCCGAGCTGGTTCATTGCTTTCAGGTTGTAAACAACATCCGCAAGCACGATCAATAAGCCCAGTACGAAAAACGATTTTGAGCTTTTCACTATATGCGTGTCACTGATGCGTATTTTTGTGGTAAGTAAAAGAGCTATCAGGAACATCACCACTCCAATCAGAACTGAACCCTCACTCAACTGGATGGTCGCACCTGTGAAAAAGGCCATAACTATCAAAAATATTAGTATATTGTGTTTTTGGTCGTCTTTCATTTAAACCTGCCACGGAATTCAAATGCACTAAATCATGGATCCGGTCATATCTTACGGATTAATCCGGTGAATATGTAGTTAGACTGTAATATCTTATCAATATAGGTATCTATATATACTTTGCCTATTAAATAATCCACCCCTAATGGACAGAACATTTTTAAAAACCGGACTTTTCCTGATGCCTGTAATTCTTCCGATAACGCTTATCGGAGGCATATTCGGGCTAATTGGAATGATAATCGGACTCATAGTTTCATTTATTATTTGTATTCTTATTATCCGCAATCTGGACAGGTTAATAATACGCATTTATAAAGCGCGACCTGTTCGGCCCGGGGAATTAACAGAGTTGCGCCAGAAAGCCATGTTGTTTTCCCAACGGGCAGGTGTTCCAGCGCCCTCTATATACATAACTGAAATGGTCCTTCCAGGCAGTTTTGTGGTCGGGAGAAAAATTGATAAAACCGTGCTAGTGATGCCAAGGAGACTGCTTAGTATGCTAAAGAATGAAGAATTTTGCGCCTTGCTTGCAAGCAATATTGTTCAGATAAATGACTCCATCGGCCTCAGGACTCTTGCGGCTTTAATTTCAGGTATTTTTTTAATGATAGCTTCGGCAATTCGCTGGGGAGCGGTCTTTACAGGGTTTGGCGATTATAATGACCCCGCGCCGAGATTGTTCTGGCAGTTCGTTATGGGGCTCGTGTCTCCGCCGTCCGCGGCCATGATACACTCTGTAGCGATGGATGAGATAGATACACGGGCTGCTAAACTTTGCAAGAACCCTTCTGCGATTATTTCAGCAGTGGAACGTCTTGAGACCAACAATGTTACAGGATATGCAAATCTCGGATTTCTCTGCCTCGTAGATCCCAAAACCGATAGTTTCTTCGAAGTCCTTTTCAGATCGCATAAATCGAAGGAAAATCGTTTCAAAAACCTGAAACAAGAAGGGCATCAATCATGATAGAACTGCATCTCGATCTCAAGTTCAAGATGAAACCCTGGAAAAAAGCGCTACTGTTCAGTTTCATATTCTATTTGATGGTGCTGGTAGCATTGATCGTAATTATCACTTTCGTTAGAAAGCTTTTCGATTTCAAGCTTGTGTCAATAATTTCTGCCGGATATATATCTCTATTGATGCTGAGCTTCAGGCGCATGTACTTTATATTCAAAGAAAGGTTCCTTTTGTTCGAGTAAAACATATCTTCCAAGGATATATGTGAATATTTTTGACACTGACCGTTAATGATTCGCTGCGACCCACTTAGTTTTATGGAAGAGGTCAAAGGAAAATCATTTAAGAAAGGTCATCACAAAAATTATTATCATCATATTGTTCAACGATAAAAATATATATATGTGAGGGAATCAAAGGGGATAAGGGATTATATTGAAGTGTGAACATATTGATTGCGGGCATCTTGAAAAAGTGTGGTTACCGTATGCGGTAAGAGAGCAGGCATACGGAATGAAATCCCATCCTTTCTGCCTTAAATGCGGAATAGTCAAGAACATAGGACCTGACAGAGCTACAGGGAGGGGCTATTTCATCAATGTGATCTCTAGGATCGAAAAGCATCTCAAGATCCCGGGTTCAAGCGTTCGAATGCGTCTTATTGCTAAAGACCTCGAAAAGGTCGAAGACTTCGATGATAAATATTCCATGAGCAAATATAGCCAAGAAAAAATTTTTATTAATTTAGTAAAAAAATATTATCGAATCCCTGAAAGGACAATCATGCAGTTCCTTTAAGCCGTATCTGAATTGAATCTGTGATAAGAGGAACGGCTGATGAAGCGGAGCTTACTGAATCGCTTTGCAGTCAAAGTCCCGATATCTTCTAAGGAAAGCTATGTTCACACCGTTCAATGATCATCAAAATACAATATGCAGGCAGGTTAAATAGAAGATGTATTTCCTCATGACAAACGATGTTGAAAGTTTCTCGATCCCGCTAAACAGGCTAGACCCGGAAACAGCAGTTGAAGTCTAAAGTAGGACTGCTGCGCCTTCTTGATGTGTATGCAAGAAATGATATAAAATGTACTTTCTATTTCACGGGAGAGCTGGCAGGAATGGTTCCTGAAGCTGTTGAACTGGTAGCAGAACATGGCCATGATGTAGGTTGCCACGGATATGATCATTTTCATGATCGGGCTTTTGATGACATGAATCTGGATGAACAGATTTTCGAATTGAGAAAAGCAAAAAATATCTTAGAAGGCATTGCTGGAAAAATCTCTGATTTCAGAGCGCCTGCGCTTCGCATAAACGAATCTACTATAAGAGCGCTTGAAAAGACGGGATTTACCACAGACAGTTCCATTGCATCCCAGCGATTTGACGGGTCTTTGACTTTCGGGTCAAAGAGAAAATTGAAGTGGCTGGTTGCCCCAAGGTATCCCTACTATCTTTCTTATGACTCAGTTGTAAAAAAGGGCGGATCATAAGTACTTGAAATCCCGATCTCTACTTTTGGATTGTCATATATTGGAACAACGATGCGCGTGGCTCCTGTGATGTCAAAGATCCTTGAAAAGCTCCTTTTCGCAGAATCTTCCATGACCAACAAGCCCATCGTGTTTCTATTCCATCCGAACGAGTGTCTCGATCTAAGAAATGGCGTCAAACCTGTCAGGAGGGCCAATAATGCGATAGAGCACTTATTTGCCGATGTTATCAGGCGTGAATTAAAGATAAAGAACCTGGGCATCAGGGCTACTCTACTTCTTGATGATGTGATCAAGCGGGCAAAGGACGCTGGTTTTGAATTTGTGACTGCGCACGAATACATCAAACTGGTTGGTAATTAGCGGATTCAACAACTGTAAAAAAGATTCATCTTAATCCTCGCTTCCGGCTTTCCGGCAGCGAGATGCAGGTTCGGTCGTGTCGAGGAGCGATCTGTTAAGACCATAGAAGCAGAGCACCTGGAGGGGCGGGGGGAGACCGCAGGGAACCATTTTGGTGTGAGCGACGGCGATATAGCCCTGGAAGATGAATATGAAGAAGTTAAAAGAATGCTTAAAAGAATGTAAATAGCTTTAAATACTTTCTACAAACATTTTACATTGAAGAACCATGCCTGAAGCAGAATTATTAGAAAAGATCTCTGCAGATCTTAGCTTTTTAAAGAACAAAGTCATCGAAATCGAAGAATATCTTGAGGATATTGATATGGATCTGCATCATGTTAAACCAGAGTATATTAGAAAACTTGAAGAAATAAAAAAGGAAGGGACTATTTCAGGAGATGATTTCGAGAAGAAGTTTGGGGTCAAACTTTGAGATATTCTTACGAAGTCGGCAAAAGATTGGCAAAAGAGCTTGAAAAGCTCCAAACGAAGAACAGAAGGCGATTTGAGATAATTTTGAAGAAGATGAGTGAAATCTTAAAAGACCCCCACCATTATAAACCGTTGCAACACGATATGAAAGGTCTGAGGAGAGTTCATATTGATAAATCATTTGTTCTTGTTTTTGAGATAATCGAATCTGAAACTAAAGTGATTTTCCTGGATTTCGATCATCACGATAATATTTATTGAGAAGACTAATAATAATTGATATATTTCGAAGAACAAACCGCAGATGAACGCAGATTTGTTGCCAGTGGCAATGAATAAAACGGGACGTGTCGTGCAAATAGCACTGCAATATAATTACACTAAAATATAACTTTTGAGGCGCAATCTGTCCCAAACAACTTCAAATCTTGCGCTATCCAATACAATAAAATTATTTCGAGAAACCTCTATTTCCTCCCTATCAATTCCCTTATCTCATAGAACAACTCTCTCCGCGCCCACCATAGATATCCCACATACACTGCCGCTCCCAGCACCACAGAAACAGCCAGCCTCAATATAGGAGAGAAGGCAGCCGAAATATCCTGCCACCCCCAGATCGCAAACATCATAATAAAAGATCCTGCAATGGCAGGCAGGAGCGGTCTTGCGATGTACATGAAACTCTCATCTATTATCTTCCCCGCCTCCCTGAAGGTTAAGAACACTATCAGAAGCGAGGGAACCATTGCTGCGATGCTCGTCCCCACGATCCCGTAGCGCATTGTGAGCGGATACATTAGCGCCCCCATCAATACAAGCTGCAAAAGATTGAGTTTCGTCCTGACCCCGGGTTTTCCAGCTGCGAGGTACAGGTTCTCAGTGGTGCCAAGAAGCGACCTGTTAAGCCCGTAAAAACACAACACCTGGAGGGCAGCGACTGCGGGGAGCCATTTGGAGCTATAAAGGACTTTGACGAAATCAGATGCGAGAATATATAATCCGAAAGATGCAGGAATAGATATAATTGAGACGTATTTTATCGTATTAATATAAGCTTTCTTTAGATTTTTTTTATCATTTTGAATGGTGGAATAAATCGGGAACATGACACTTTTCATAATTCCCGATACCTGTGTTGAAAGAAGACCTGCAATTCCCATGGCTATTGAATAGAATCCGAGATCATCTACCCCAAGTATGCGACCAATGAATGTGACATCTATGATTGAGATGAAAAAGACAATTACGTTTGCTCCCACGATTTGTTTCCCATAATCTACTAGTTCATATGCAGTTTTCCTGTCAAATTGATAAGAAGGGCGCCAGCCAACCAGTGGCCATGTTGTTAGAACCATCAGCGTCTGAAGCACAATATAGCCGATCACAATGCTCCATACGCCGAATCCATTAAGAGCAAGACTGATAGCAATTATTCCATAACCTATTTTAGGTAAAGTCTGGGGAATTATTTTTTTCTTGAATTCAAGGTTTTTATCCAGCAGTGCAGAGGGAACTGAAGCGAAAGACCATATTACGAATGTCAATGAAAGTACTTTTATTATTGATTCAACCTGCGGTTCATTAAAGAAATCAGATATAAATGGGGATGAAAGATAAGATACTATATAAAATATTGCTGCTGCTACTGGAAAAAGAAAAAATGCCGTATTCGTGGCTTTATCCATGTCATCCTTTTTATAGATAAGGGCTGCGCCGATACCCATATCCCTGAACAGATCAAAGAAATTGATGACTATAAGACCGACCGCAATCAAACCGAAATGTTCAGGTTCAAGGAGACGTGCCAGGATGACGGTTATGATAAAATTGATTATTTTTAATAATGCTGTTGAGAAAGATACCCAAAAAAGCCCATGAGTGGTTTTTCTTACGAGAGACATTAAGCTTTATAATTAGTTTCAATATTCATATGCAATGTCATTTAAAAAAAATCTTTAATGTTTACCGTGAAATTATAAATTGTATTAATGATATGTAGTCAATATGGATTTTACATTAATTAAATACAATAAACTTTGCAAAACAATAGCAACTTCCGATTATAATTATCTAACAGTTCATGATTTTTTACTAAAAAGCAATTATAATAGGGCCTTAATTTTGCGTCATGATGTTGATAGAAAGCCAATTCGAGCACTCAAAATGGCCCAAATAGAGAATCAACACGGTATGAGGTCAACTTATTATTTCAGGATAGTTAAAGAAGTATTCCGTCCAGAAATAATAAAGCAGATAGTCGCTCTTGGGCATGAAATTGGATATCATTATGAAGTGCTGGATAAAGCAAAGGGGGATATTAAGAAAGCAGTTATATTATTTGAGAACGAATTAAAGGAGTTTCGTAAGATAGTCGAGATTTCCACCATATGCATGCATGGGAATCCTTTAACATCATGGGTAAATAAAGATATATGGAAAGAATACAGTTTTAAGGATTTTGGAATAATTGGGGAAGCATATTTATCAATTGATTATTCCAGTGTTTCATATTTTACTGATACCGGACGAGCATGGAATAACTCTAAACACAGCATAAAAGATATTGTAAAAACTAATTCATATAAGGGAAAGATTAAATCAACTGATGATCTAATGAGTTTAATTATGAAAGGCACTCAAGAAAATATGTGTATATCAACGCATCCAAACAGGTGGACTGATAATTTTCCTGATTGGCTGCAGGAACTCGCCTGGCAGAATATAAAAAATATGGGAAAAGCCATAATTAATAAATGAACCGCAGCATTAATTAAATAAAATTAT
>CABMIA010000045.1 GCA_902386085.1 uncultured archaeon | reverse complement strand
GCGCCGAGAAGATTAAGTGCGCTGCATTCAAGCAGTTCCACCCCTTCTTCCAGTCCCAGTTTCTCATTGTCCAGGGCGCGCGCGAGAATTTCCGAAATGCCATCGTCGCCTGAAAAATTCCTGATTATATCAAAATTTGTCATCCTGGGAATAGCTCCTCCTGAATTTCAATGCAAGTTCGGCTTTCATAAGTTCTCTTCCAAGATAACCTGCATGGTCCGGGCGCGAAGCCAGCCCGAGCTTCAGGATCGTGTCGAGCACTTCCTTTGCCGTATCGCCGGCGATCGATTTTTTGGGATGTTTTGCTACTATTTTTCCGGGAAACAACTTACCGTCCTTGATTTCTTCGCCTGTGATCTCAATTTTAAAACACCCTGCAGGATCAAGATGCCACTGATTGCTCCCTTGCGCTTCTATAAAGCCCTCAGGAATCGCGCCAAATTCCCTTCTTCTTTTC
This sequence comes from uncultured archaeon, assembly GCA_902386085.1. Lineage (GTDB taxonomy): Archaea > Halobacteriota > Methanosarcinia > Methanosarcinales > Methanoperedenaceae > Methanoperedens. The sequence continues at coordinate 20,652 of CABMIA010000045.1, read as the reverse complement.
TCCTTTATCGCCAGGAGGTCAATCCCAAGATCCTTGGGAGCGCTTCCCCTCTCCCGTGCAAGCATCATCATCATAGATGCTGTTCTTAACTCGGACACGCTTCCATGCGCTTTATCACTGAACTCGGGCGTGAACAGGATACTGGCTTCAAGTTCCATCGCAATGCCTGAAAGCATGGCGTTAGTCCCGATCGAGTCAGCATCCATAAGTTCCGTGGCATTCCCGGCGCCAAAGAAAAGCGGTATGGCCCGGTCTTTTTTCCTGAACTCATAATACCTGGAAATCGCCTCTGCCATACCATGACCCGGAGGTTCAATGACAGGATCTGCGATGATATTTTTAATCCCTGAATTTTGTGCGGTTCCGATATTTTTAAAAAGGCTTTCAAGATCACACGAACAGTCCGGAATTATAACAGCAGCGGCATTATTTTCAATGATGTTATCCCTGACTCCGCCGATATTTTCTGAGTTCAGGCTCAGTAGGATATCTGCTCCTTCCTCCAAACCTGCATTAATCAGGTCGGGATCAAGCGTATCGATGCTTAGGGGAAGTGAGGTCGCCGACTTCGCAATCCTGACCGCAATCCTTACCTCTTCAGATGAGGTATCGAGTGAGATACCGAGGTCTATGATATCTGCGCCCTGGTTTTCAAAATATGCTATTTTTTTACTAAGTTCATGTTGTGACAAATGCCCTGCATCTACCACTTCAGCCATCACCTTCATGCGGGAATTCCCGCCGATCTTTATTCCTTTCAAAAACAGGGAGAAATCAGCATTATTCTCAAGCTCAGATATTCTTTTAAAAGCACTGTCGCGTCTTTTTTCGATGAGCAACTCGCATGCAGGGACTTTTTGGGAAAAATCTGTTTCCCCGGCAAATGAAAGCACAAAACCAAGGTCAAAAGCATGTTTTGGCCCGACCCTGACCGGTGTGTTCAATTCTCTCTCAAGCCCGGAAAAATCGCCGGTCGCAAGACCAGGGATGAATATCAGGTCGTATTTTTTACCGGGAAGAGAACGCCGCAGCAGGCCGGGTGTGGTAAACGCCGCAACGTCTATACCCAGGACGAGGACATCCGCACCATCCTGTACCGACTTCCTGACAGCATTCTCAGCTAACCTTCCGGTAACAACAAGGATTTCCATTTATTTCAGCCCGAATAGCCCATGTATCCCGTCGGAAATGAACCCGACTGCAATAGCACCAAGGAAAAGACCCATCAGCCGGGTCATTACCATCATGCCGGTCATGCCAACCACCCTGGTAAAATAATCGGAGAACCTGAAGATCAAAAAAGTTATTACGAAAGTAACAAGTATGGCTCCTATCACCAGGATTCTTGTAAGGGTCATGCTGATACTATAATCTATTGTCCTGGTCGTGGTGTATAGAATAATAGTTGTAATAGCTCCGGGACCTGTTAGCATGGGCATTGCCATCGGGAAGACTGAAATGTTGTCCCTCTGTTCAGCAAACGACATTTCCTCGGTGGTAATGCTCTCCCTTGTTGTCCTTGCAAATATCATATCTACAGCTACGAGGAAAAGCAGCACACCTCCTGCTACCCGGAGGGAATCTACCGTTATTGCGAAAAGGTCCAGGATAAACGCTCCGGATATGGCAAAAATAATTGCTATGATACAGGCTATTACGACAGAACGCCTTGCAACATAGAGCGTGTCCTCTTTCTTCAAATTTGATGTAATAGAGATGAAGGCCATCACGCCGCTGATAGGATTGACGATTGAAAATATGGCTAAGAATGCCTGGATGAAAAAAGTAATGTCTGAAGTAAAGTTCGCTGCCATCGCTGTATATTTTGTTTAAATGCTATTGAATGTTTTGCTTATGCCTTCAATTGCTTTACGAGTTCCCTTCCGAAAGCAAACAGGTCGCGCGGGTTTCGTGAAGTGACAAGGTTACCATCCACGACCACCTCTTTATCCTCATAGTGGGCGCCTGCTGATTTCAGGTCATCCCTGATGCCAATGTAGCATGTGGCTTTCCTTCCTTTCACCAACCCTGCCGATATGAGCGTCTGCACGCCGTGGCAGATCGCAGCAACCGGTTTATTCTCCCTGAAAAAGTGGCGCGCGATCGCAAGCGCTTTCTCTTCAAGCCTGACTTTTTCAGGCGCCCTGCCGCCGGGAAGCACAAGGATATCGAACTCCTCGGGCTTCACCTCATCAAAAGCCAGATCAACATCCACAGAGTAGCCGTACTCTCCTGTGATTTTCCCTTTTCTCATCGAGGCTACTTTTACGGTGACCTCTTCCTCTTTCAACCTGTTGAGCGGGTATAGGAGTTCCATATCTTCAAAATCATCTGCGCTCAATAAAAGTGCTTTCACAACATAACCTCCCATTACATTTTATGACTGCCGTTCTATTAAGCTCTTTTGTTTCTCCGTTTCTTGCATTCATACATTGAAATCCAAGCCCTGGTTCCGGTTATATCCAGCCTGCACTTTCGAGATTTACCGGATCACCCAGGCTTAAACTCCTTTCTATCGTGCCTAATTTTATTTGTTGTTGGCCATTTACCAGGTATAGCGTTATAGATGCCGAAAATGATCCGAATTTTATGCTGTTAATTTTATTCTTACTAATAATTATTTTTGCATCATTGATTGCTACATTTGATTTTATAGCGAACTCAAACTTGATTTTCTTTAGTTCTATTGAGCCTGATTTTATGATTGTCTCAACATAGATATTAAAAGGAGGCAGGTCTTTACTCAGGTTCATAACCAGTGCCTTGTCTTTTTTACCCTGGATCGCATCCCTGCACTCTTTTTCGTTCGCTATTTCCTCTATCGTCAATTGCAATAAGCCTTTTGAAAGATACTGTGACAGAATTTCAAGGATTTTCTTTGTGATTTCTTTCTTTGATTCCTCTGCGTTCAGGCCGGATTTACTTAACCATTCCCTGGCCCCGGAAAAATCTATTCCGGAAAGAAGATCCTTTTTGCTTATTTCTTCTGCAAGTTCATTGCCTGGTTCATCCGGCATTGAATCGTCTTTCATAACCTCCTCATTCCTCCTCTCACTTCTATGTTAATTTCAGATCGTTGTAAATCTGGTTTATATTCACTCACAATACCTCCCCTTGCCTCGATATTTATTTGCGGATGCGGCGGATTTTGTTTTGCCAGATATGAATATTTCAAAATAACACCTGCGGAAACAATGACAAGAACCAATACAAATACGATAATATCCCATCTGACCGTTTCTTTTACTTCAAAACCGATCGACGCTGTATCTCTCACTCCTTTAGCGACTACATTATAGATCCCGGGTTTGGAATCCTGCGGGATTTTGAAAGTTGTTATGAAAGAGCCTGAAGAGCCCATTTTATCTTTTTCTATCAGCCCCTGCTCTTTTACAATATTGCCGGCGAAATATCCCGAAACTTCCGGTGTTTCACCTGGAAATACATGAAAATCGGAACCCTTCACTGTTATTTCATTTCCAACAGCGCCTGACCCGGGTTCTAAGGTTATGGAGGCTTCCAAAGGCAAATATCCTGCCACCAAACTTTGATTTCCTGTAACAGTAAATGAATATGAACTGTTTGTTGAAACAAGGTTACCTTTTTGGGTCCAGTTCCGGAACGTGTAGCCTGAAACCGGATGCGCTGCCACTGTTACCATTTGTTCATAGTTATATATTCCTGCGCCATCAGGTTGTGGATCCAGGGCCTGCGGCGAGGTTGAAACTGAAATGATGTATTGATCCGGTGAATATTCTGCCACCAGGTTGCGGTTCCCAGCCACAGTAAATGAGTAGGAAGCCATTTCATAGACCAGGTTCCCATTTTCGATCCATCTCCTGAATGTATAACCTGAAACAGGTTGCGCATCTACCATTATTGTCTTTCCTTCCGGGTAATTGCCGCCACCCCGCGGCTGGGGATCCAGGGAAGGAGGCGATGTCGAGACCGATACCGTAAAAACAGATGAATATTCTGCCATCAGGTTCCTGTTCCCGCTTACCGTAAACGAATATGAAGTACTGGTTGAAACCTGGTTCCCATCCTCAGTCCATCTCTTGAATGTATAACCCGGGACTTGCTGTGCCACTACTGTTGCCGTCTGTCCGTAGTAATACAACGCTCCTCCATCGGGCTGCGGATTCAAGGCCTGCGGAGATGTTGAGACTGAAACAGTATATTGGTTTTGTGAGTATTCTGCCACCAGGTTTTGATTTCCTGTAACATTGAGTGTATGTAAAGTACTTTTTGAAACCTCATTCCCGTTTTCAGTCCAGTTCCGGAATGTATAGCCAGTAACCTCCTGCGCTGTTATTGTTATTGTTTGCCCTTCCGGATAATTACCCCCGCCTGCAGGCTGGGGGTTCAGGCCTGATGGTAATGTCGAAACTGAAATGGTATATGCAGGTGAATATTCTGCGACAAAGGTCTGGTTCCCGGTAATGGTAAAAGAATATGAAGGACTCGTAGATAGCGTGGAACTGGAAGAAATATAAGCCCCCGCAACATTCGCATTCCTGCTGTAGTATATCCATCTCTGGAATATATATCCCTGAACCGGGTTCGCTGTTAATATTACTGTCTGCCCGTAGGAATATATTCCCCCGCCCGCAGGTTGGGGATTCAGGTTTTGTGGCGATGTCGAAACCAACACTTCGTACTGGGGGTTTGCATACTGGGCGATTGATATATTGGAAGCGATGACAGCCCCTGGCTGAATAATCGCTGCCATTGCGGCACCTGTAAGGGCCATCAGCAAGAAAGCAAGCTTCGCTGTCGCTATTCTACAAAAATACCTTTCCAGAACAATATATGCCATTTTTCCCACCTGCCCGGATTTCATCTTGAGCAAGAAAGTCTCTCTTAGATGAGCATTTACATCATTTAATATGATGAACTATAAAAGACTTACTGAAGAATAAAACTCCTGACTTTCCCCACGATATCAGCCGGACTTTTCCCCACCGCTATACCCACATTCTCAAACGCCTGTATCTTTTCAAGGGCAGTGCCGCTGCCTCCGGATACAATAGCGCCCGCATGTCCCATTGTTTTGCCGGGCGGCGCTGAGATACCCACCACATAGGCGATGACGGGTTTGCTCATCCGCTTTATAAAATTAATTGCCTCCTCCTCTGCATTTCCCCCTATCTCACCGACAAGAACGACAGCCCGGGTCGCCGGGTCTTCTTCAAATAGTTTCAAAATATCAACGAATGACGTTCCTGTCACCTGGTCGCCTCCGATGCCGACAGATGCAGACTGCCCGATGCCTGCTCTTGACAGGAGATCGATTATCTCGTATGTAAGCGTCCCGCTCCTTGATACTATCCCGACATTTCCGGGCCTGTGAATATTGTTCGGCATTATTCCCACCTTCGATTCCCCAGGTACGGTAATGCCCGGACAGTTCGGGCCAAGAAGCCTTGACCCCGATCCTTCAAGATATGCGCAGATCCGCATCATATCATGCACTGGGATCCCTTCTGTTATCGCCACAATAAGCCCGATCCCGCCGTCTATCGCTTCATAAATGGAATCAGCCGCGAACTTTGGCGGAACGAAAATGACTGAGACATCAGGCGCCGATGCATCGACAGCCTCTGCAACAAAGTCAAATACCGGAACTCCATAGACCTCGCCGCCCCCTTTTCCCGGAGTGACGCCTGCCACGACACTGGTTCCGAAATCCAGCATCTGTTTTGTCTGGAATGACCCTTCTCGCCCCGTAATTCCCTGCACAAGAACCCGTGAATTTTTATTAATGAGAATGCCCAAGTTCCATCACTCTCCTCGCCGCTTCTTCTGTCGATGTCGCCAGGGTTATGCCGGCTTTTTCAAGCAGGCTTCGACCTTCCTCTTCATTTGTCCCTGCAAGCCTTATTACAAAAGGCACCTTTATTTCGGCTCTCATACCGATAATTGCCCGCGCAACCTCATCGCACCTCGTAAGACCCCCGAAGATGTTGATGAGTATGGATTTCACGTTCCTGTTGGACGATACTATCCTGAGCGCGGTCCTGACCTGCTCCTCATTTGCTCCAGCCCTTACGTCCATGAAGTTGGCAGGATCGCCGCCATGCTGCTTGATCATATCGAGGGTTGCCATGGAAAGCCCTGCGCCGTTAACGATACACCCTATATCGCCGTCAAGGCCAACGTAACTCATGCCGTTCTTCTTTGCAAGAGCAGCAAGAGGGTCTGGCTCCTCTCCTTCAACGTCCTGCCTGAAAAGGGCATTATCATCCACGATCATCTTGGCGTCAAGCGCAAAGACGCCGCTCTCAGCCAGGGCGAGAGGGTTAATTTCCGCAAGTATGCAGTCGTGATCTGAAAAAACACGGTACAACTTTTTTACAACATCGGCAATCAAGTCGGAATTTCCCCTGTCAAGTGAAAACGCAAGTTTCCTTGCCTGGTAGTCATGAAGACCCGCCAGCGGATCTATGTGCGCCCTGGTTATTTTGCCAGGTGAACTTCTTGCGATCTCCTCTATATCCACCCCGCCTTCCGAACTTGCCATTATGATCGGTCGGCGCGCTGACCTGTCTATTGTGATCCCGAGGTACATCTCCTTTTGCGGTTTTTTGTATTCCTCCACAAGGACTTTTTTTACAGGCAGTCCTTTTATTGACATGCCCAGGATGCGCTGCGCTTCCCTTCCTGCTTCTTCCTCATTCCCCGCAATAGCGATGCCCCCTGCCTTTCCACGCCCGCCTGCTGTGACCTGTGCTTTGATCGCCACTTTTCCCAAGCTTCTTGCCGCTTCCCCTGCATCGCGGGCATTTGTAACAAGGCTGCTTTTCGGGACCGGGATATTATATTTTGAAAAAATCCCTTTTGCAGCGTATTCATAAAGTTTCATCGCCTACACCCCTTCTTCCGATAATCATTAATTTATCAGTTTAATCAGTTTATCATTATGTCCATAGATGTAAATAATGATCCCAAACTTAAAAAGTGTATTGCTTTACTTGAATGGACGCTATTTTAATGCCTTTGAACCTAAACGTATCTGTATCGATAAGGTCTTTCTGACAATACACGATGGCCAATATTGTACGATGGATCATCCTTTTGATGATTTTATAGCAAGCAAGAATGAAGTCCATGAAGCGATCCCATAAAATAAATGTCGATACGAGGATGTTTTGCACCAGGGCAATACTTTTGCATTCTGGGAGCTACGCTTGCGAGGCACGCGTCACGGATCCGCCGGATTGAAATCCGAGGCATCAACATGGATGCTCGATGATTCTGAAATTCAGCCGATTTATTTGTTCATTGTTTTAAAATTCATGCGCGTTTTTTCTTTGTATGGGGCCTTTTAAAGGTATGTCGATAGATATATCTAAAAATTTAATTTTTTTCTATGCTTTCATTTTCTGTTTTATTGAATTCAAAAAATCAATTAACGACTCTAAATTTCTTTTCTGGGGTGGGTCTAAAATCAGAGCGGAATAATTAGATTTTTTATTATTAAGATATAAGTCGACCAATTTTAAAATATCTCTATGGCAAAAAAGCCAATCCGGCCTAGGATGAACTTTCTTTAAAAAATCGATTGCTTCTTTCTTTGTTTTTACAAATCCCTTAGAAACCAGATAACAAATTATTGCTACAGGACTTCGATCAAGGCCGGCGAAACAATGTGTAAGAATTGGTTTATCCTTTTTTCCTAGATGGTCACAAATGTATATAAATTCTCCAATATATTCTAAAAACAGATTTATATCATCTTTGTAAATTGGAACAATATCTCTTGTATAAAATTCATAGTGATTAAATCCATTAGATACAATCTCCTCATGATTAACTCCAGATGCATCAAATGAAATTATTGTCTTGAAACCAGCATTTCTAAGTTCTTCCAGGTTCCAACTAAAGTAATCTGGCCCACACCGACCAGCAAGTTGATTTTTTATCACCCAATATACTTCTTTCATAACTACAACTTTAAACCATCTATAGGTTCCATTGCCAGGTATATTGGCGATCCCAGAATATCATTTCCATCAATACCTTGATATAAAAAGAGTGTTGAAAATAGTGGCTTAACAGTTCCTTTGAAAAAGAAGTAGTTCCCTGAATGAGGTAAATATTCCCCGTCTCTGCTTACGCCCATGTCACTAAAGTATTTTAATGAACAAGCCAATTGTAGTCTATTTTTCTCAAGTTGTGAGGATAAAATAGCTATATTTTTATCATATTCTAAAACTTTAAAATTACCAACATAAGTACAAAAAGTCAAACCCATATTACGGAGATTAGTTGGAGGTTCATTATTAAGATTTAAAACATTACCATTAAGGATTATCTTTTTAATCAATTTTTCCAATTTAGAAAGCTCATTGGGTTTTTTTGTGACGCTTAAACCTGTTCTCTCTTTTTTATCAAACTTTGCACCGAATTTGAAAAGAGTGAGTATTTCCCCAAGTCCCATATTAAAATTTTTCTCTTTGGTAACTATTTCTTCTTCGACTAAGGATTCTACATTATATTCTCCAGGCTCAATGAGAAGTTTTTCAATCTTATCGTCTGAAACATAGCAAAAATATTTCATTTATTTTCCCTCTCTCAAGCCTATATCCACGCATAATAGCTAATCTTCAACGCTTATACTTAAGTAACTTTTCTATTTGAATATACCAGAATTTACTGATAAGTTACTATAATGAACAAAGACAACCACCGAAATCAATACCCTAACGGATTCTTTTGTAACCATGTGCGCCTTTTTTAAGCGCATAAAAAAAGTTTCTGTATTCCACCCCTCGGGAGCATGAGAACGAGCGCGGAGAGCAGTCACCTATACCCAGTACTTAAGGCTAAGGCCTGCAGATAGCGTTTTTGGCCTATATGGTTTTCCTAAGCAATCATCACATTATTGTACATATTAATAAAACATTTCGAAATATTACAAATTGTCCTCTCAAAAGAGTGTAGTTCAAAAAAGATTTTTCCACCTTACTCAATTACCACCGCGATCCCTACCTGTTATTGCGATACACCAAACCCACCCGGAGGGTTAGAGATAGAGGTATCCAGCACACTTGGAGCTTGGACCGCCTTTTTTTTGCCATAGGATTTCTCATGGGCCATATCCGGAAGTTGAACATGGAAAAATATCCGTCGCCCAATCGCCTGCCCGCCCTGATAAAGACCTATGCGTGTGCGCCTCTTGATTCTTTGTTCCTCTGCGCCCTCGCAGAAATATATTATTCCCATCCGCAGGCTGTCAAGCATTCTCGAAGGGCAACCTTCAAGAAAGGCGCACCGCATTTGAGATAGGGCGGGCGGCGGATTCACTTTTTGCGTGAACGGAAGGGCGATGGTAGTTCGCGCATCGTTGTTACGTGAGCAACTTCAAATTTAAGTGTTTTAATTCAGGCGCAGAAATTCAATAGAGAAACAAATGTTTTGTAGTAAGCAGAATGTCGTTATGCCGTCTGCTCTAAACTTGATTTTTCAGCAACAGCTACATACTCTGCAAATGACTTTGATTCTGGAATGGGTAACTTATCCTCTAGTAATCCCTGTATATGCATTTCAATAGCTTCATACATATTCTTCTCAGCCTCTTCCCGGGTGGCGCCTGTAGCCACGCATCCCGGTAAATCCGGCGAATATGCCGAATAGTTATTATTTGCCTTTTCTATCACTACAAGGAAACGATACATTTTCATTTCACCTTCTTCAATTGGGCTTGCTTTAATATGCTGTTTATTGTTCCTGACGACAAATCATCACCTGGATGACCTGCGATTGTTACTCTGCCTGGTTTGGTTGGATGCTTATATTGTTGATGACTACCTTTTGTAGTAACAAGATACCAACCATCAGCTTTTAACAATTTTATGATTTCACGGACTTTCATTGTTCTGTCTTTAAGAGTATTTAAATACGACCCAATCTTATACTTTCTATTTTCTATATAATATTTTGGAACAAATTTGTAAATAATATTGCCCAAAGCCAATATAGGAATACTTTATCAAACCCCCATGCGCCCTCTCTGGAAGGGAACATAAAAAATATCCATCGCCCTATCGCCTGCCCGCCCTGATAAGAGCTATGCATTTGCGCCTCTCGATGGTTTGTTTCTCTGCGCCCTCGCAGAAATATATTATTCCCGCCCGCAGGCGGTCAAGCATCCCCGAAGGGCAAACTTCAAGAAAGGGCGCACCGCATTTGAAATAGGGCGGGCGGCGGATTCACTTTTTGCGTGAACGGAAGGGCGATGGTAGTTTGCGCATCGTTGTTACGTGAGCAACTTCAAACATATTTGCGATATGCTAAACGCAACTGTACGAGCACCCACCGGAGCGCAGGACTATTGCCCAACCTCCCAACCCAAGGGCGCGCCGTCCCCCCGCAGGCGGGCTTGTCCCGCACCTCTGGGCGGCGCGCCTTTAAGTAGGCGTTTTGCAGGAAATTCGCGTAAGCGCCATCAGTAGATGGTCTATGCTCATCGTGTTATTTTAACGTCTATTTAGCAAATTAGCCTCCGCATATTTTAAAAGCGCTTCTATTTTAAAATACTTCTATTGATGCGGTTTCGTATTTTTTTGACCCGGAGGCATTGCACAATAATCTTATATTACCCTGTTACTATTATATTCACCTGCGCTGTTAAGCGCGAGGTGAAATTATGGTAAGTTTAGTAAGTGCAGGCATAGGGATCGTCCAATTGGTTATAGCCATCATACTTGCGGTAATTGCATTGTATATTGGCTTTTCGGTATTTGGAAAGATAACTAAAATGGATGAACAAAAGGAACTGGCTAAAGGCAATGTTGCGGTAGGCGTTCTTATCGCATCAATATTTATTGCCATAGGCATCGTGGTACAGTCAGGCATTGCCGGGTTATCCTCAGGGTTATCAAAAGCAATGGCCGGAGATTTTATTGCTTTAGCAGCAAGCGTTCTTCAACTGATACTTGGGATTGTATTTGCAATAGTTGCTATCTATATCGCGCTGAAAGTGATCGATAAACTGACTCCTAAAATCCCTCTGTTTGAGGAACTCGGGAAGGGAAATGTCGCTGCCGCACTTGCGATGGCCGGGGTGACAATAACAACCGCCATCATCATCCAGTCAGGCATACTGGGTATAACTTCAGCATTAGCCTGAAATTATACTTTTTAATCTTTTTTCCACTGGAACATTAACATATGGTAGTTTATGGCTATATGGCGTATTAGCTTAAACCTGGAAGGTTAGAATTTAGGTGTGGGCAGGTAATAAAAAAGCGCTTTGTCGTAAGGTGATATAATCGATTTTATCCTGCCCGGATTTATTATAACACCAGATTATTCTAAGCTTTTGTATGCGCGAATTAAAATCATAAAACAATTAATTGAGATAAAACTACAAACAAAAGGATTTTAAATAAGTATCTACAAGTAAAGGTAGACTAATGGAGCGTCCTGATTTTGCCATCTCATCTATTATCCTTTGCAGATTTATCTTATGCAGATATCATCTCATTACTTGATACGGCCTCCGACCTGAAAGAAAAAAGGGAACGGGGGAAAACCCTGGATACCCTGAAAAACAAATCCCTTGGCATGATCTTTGAAAAATCCTCCACGCGTACACGCATATCGTTCGAGGTGGCGATGACAGAACTCGGAGGTCATGCTATTTATCTTAATTACAAGGATATCCAGATCGGGCGCGGGGAATCGCTTGCAGATACGGCGCGCGTCATGTCGCGCTACGTTCACGGTATCATGGGACGCGTGTACAAGCATGAAACGCTCATCGAACTCTCAAAATATTCAGACGTACCCGTCATAAATGCCCTTTCAGACCTTGAGCACCCGTGCCAGCTCCTTGCAGACCTCATGACCATCCGCGAATACAAAGGAAAATTCAAGGGGCTCAATTTCTCGTGGGTAGGTGACGGCAATAATGTATGCAATTCTGCAATACTTGCATGCGCCCTCACAGGAATGAAAATGACCGTGGCATGTCCTGAGGGCTATGAACCGAAGCATGAATTCGTGCAAAAGGCAAAGGAACTCGGAGGGGCGATAAATATCATCCGCGACCCGGTGAAGGCTGCAAAAAATGCGGATATCCTTTCCACCGATGTGTGGGTTTCGATGGGCGATGAGGAGGAGTACGACCAGAGGTTGCATGATTTCAGGCGTTACCAGATCAACAGTAAGCTTTTAGAACAGGCCAAGCATGATGTGATGGTACTCCACTGCCTTCCGGCCCACAGGGGCGAGGAAATCACGGCAGAAGTGGTCGATGGGCCGCATTCAGCGGTATTTGACCAGGCCGGGAACAGGCTGCATACGCAAAAGGCATTGCTCCTGAAATTGTTATCGTAACCCTTGATGCGGGGGTTGCCAAGTCCGGTCAAAGGCGTAGGATTCAGGGCTATACACGAAACATAGCATAAGATTTATGACTAAACATCACGAAAAAGGCATAAAAAAGTTGGAATTTATCCGATATAAGACTTACGCAAAGTATGGCGTAAAATTGCGAGGGTCGCCCAGTCCGGTCAAAGGCGTTAGCTTCAGGGGCTAATCCCGCAGGGGTTCGTGGGTTCAAATCCCATCCCTCGCATACAATTATTATTTTTTGCCATATCTTTTAAGCAGGAGGCGGGCTTGCTGATCCGGTGCTTCAACAACAAGCACGTCGCTGCCGCCCGGACCCAGGGATGAAGCGCTTACCTGCGGTGTAACCATCGCTGTCCACGTTTTACCCATCGATACTGCAGGCGGAATCTAAAGTTTAATGATTTTTCCCTCAACTTTCAACCAATGAAGTAAGCCATCACCACGGCTATTGCATCCTGTTTTGTTATTATTCCGCTGAAGTAATCCATAACCCCATGCACAGCCTCACTCCTTTCAATTCTTCCATCGCCATTTGAATCGTATCTTGAAATTAAACCAGTGGGTATAGGTATCTGGGTTGTAGAAATTGAGTCAGGATAAACGGTCCGGACTATTGTTCCATCGCCTTTTATGTCCACATCCATATGGTAATTTGTTGGATCGCTTATATTAACAATGGCTGTTGAACTTCCGGTTACATTAACATTGTAGAAATTTATCTCTATTTTGGATGTTTCATTCCGGTCTTCAATACTCATATTAAAGGACATGTTCTCTGAAGACGTATTTTGTATTGCAGGTAAAGGCTTAGCATATCTGGCAGTGTTAGAAACCCTGGAAGCCAGTGGTATGCAACCTGAGGAAGAACCAAGCGGACATACCCTGAATTCTTTGATTTTTTCCCCATTGTTAGTATAATAACCTACTATAACCTGGGGTGTTGTAGACCCGCCATAATCTCCGGTATAGTAAGAATCAGGTATTCCGAGTGCGAGATCACTGCCATCTGCCTTCATCCCTGTGTAGTCTCCGTTATGATCGTAGGCATAAAGCCCGAACCTCAGTGCAACTTCAACATGCACTGGCTGCAATACACCAGTGACCCTATAAAATCTTGGCGTTGGATCTGAATAGTAAGGATTCGACGGACTCGCTTTTCCATCCTTGACTTTAATTATTCGGTATCCATAAACCAGGTTATTTTCATCTAAAGTTGCGCTTCTGGTTTGAATAAAAAGCGGCCTGCCAGGGTTATCAGTAGTCGCTAAGTTTCCATTTAGATCTAATATTGCATCATTATGGGTATGTCCTGTGAGAACAAGTTGGACATTGCTTTCCTTTGTATAATCTTCGAAATTGCACCGGTTATTAATAATTGTCCAGTCATTACCACCCGGGCAGCCATCGGAAGGCACTTTATTACCAGCATAAAAGGTCATCACAGGATGGTGCATGAATACGATTTTCGGAGCACTATTGTTGAACTCGCTGCTTCTCAGCCTCCTTATCTGGTCGTCAGCAAGTCCGTTTGAATTCGGCTCAGGAACACTATAAGTTATATTGTCAGCACCAGAATCCAATCCAATAAAACGATAACCTTTAAAGTCGAAAGAATAATTATCATCATTGCGATTGGAAGGATTATTCCTGCTGTTTATTATTGTATTATAATCCGAAAGGTTGTCTCCGGTCAATACCTTACGCCTGTCATGATTTCCTGGTGTAGTGTTCACAGGGATACTAATTCCTTTCAAGATATTTTTAAAGGCTGTGAAAAAGTCTTTGTTATCATACTGAACAAGATCACCTGTGATAAGCACTCGATCCGGATGAGCACTTTTAACAGCCTGCATTGTGTCTGCGAATCTCTCTACAGAACTTTTCATATTTTCACGGGCGTCTTGCCATGGGTAATAACCGATATGAACATCAGTCAAATGCGCGAAACTGAAATCCTCAACCACATTCACAATAGCGCTTCCGCTAACACTTCCACTTGTTGCAGTTAGTACAGTTCCTCCTGCTTTTAATGCCGTAAACACTCCTGTGTTCTGGTCAATGGTGCCTACGCTTGAATCGCTGCTATTCCATGTCACTCTTGCGGTTATATCGTTCCCGTTCTGGTCTTTAGCCGCAAATGCCTGAGTTTTTCCTGCAGGAATTACAATCGACGAGAGAACCGTTATGGATGTTATGATAAGAGCAGTCATGGGAGTAGGTGTGGGAGTTAACTCGCCTATGAACTGACCAAAAGCAGAAGGACTGCTCCCTGCATTCACTGAGGCAGTAACGGTGTTTGTTGCTGCACCGATCACTGAAACGCTGCCACTTTCCCTGTTCGCAGCATATGCATAGTGCGCCGCGCCTGCGCCGCAAGCCATCAATAATACCAGCGCTGTTATTCCCACTGTTATTCTTATGTAATGACCTCTGAGATTTTCCAGCACCATTTTTTCCTCCGGGGATGCCCCTGCTCTATTAAGGCCATCCCACTTTTCAAGTTATCTGAAACTTGGACTATAAACAATTTTGCCATTCTAAGTATGAGAAACGCTCACAATACATTAGGAATGAAAAATATCCGATAAAAAAGTTTTAAATAGTAAGCCTGATATATTCTTTGAAGAGATGATGCCCAGCCATCGGGTTTTGGAAAAATTCTGAGTTAGTCATGGAACCAATAATTGAGATTCGTTCCCTGTCAAAAAATTACGGGAACTTCACGGCTCTGGATAATGTCTCCCTCACTATTGAAAAGGGAACAATATTCGGACTGCTCGGACCTAACGGGGCCGGCAAATCAACGTTGATCAAAATACTCTCATGCCAGACAAGACCATCGGGAGGTCATGCCTACGTATCAGGTCTTGATGTGGTATCTGATAAGAAAGAAGCGCTTTCAATTATCGGGATCGTCCCGCAGGAGAACAGTTTCTATGATGAGCTTACCATAAATGAGAACCTCATGTATTTTGGCTCACTATACGGCGTTCCGATCATTGAAATTAAGAAAAGGAGCCACAGGATACTGGATATGCTGCATCTGTCAGAAAAAAGCGAGAGCTTTTCAGGCACACTGTCAGGGGGGATGAAGACCAGGTTGAATATTGCCTGCGCGCTGATCCATAAGCCTGAGGCGCTGATACTGGATGAGCCCAGTGTGGGGCTTGACCCTGTATCAAGGAAAGCCCTGTGGGACACCATCAGGGCTGTGAACTGGGAAGGCACAACGATCCTTATCACAACCCATTACATGGAAGAAGCGGACTTGCTGTGCGACAGGATATTGATAATGAACAGGGGCAAAATCGTTGTCGAAGGAAAGCCCAGCGAACTAAAGAATGCCGCAGGCGAGCATGTTATCCAGATAACAAGCATACCCGGCAATTATCAGGTAATAAAAAGCAAGGTTGAATCGCTGGAATCCGTATTATCATGCAGCGTTAATGATAAAGGATTGAAAATAAATCTCAGGGATGAGTTGCCAATTCAAACAATTCTTGAGATCTTTGGATCGGAAGGCGAGAAAATAAAGAACGTGGAATCCACAAGACCAAGCCTTGAGGATGTATTCATACATGCAGCAGGGGAGGAATGGCATTGATTGGCGGAACTGTTATCAAAAAAGACCTGAAGGTGTATATCCGCCACAGGAAGACGCTGCTCCTTATATTCATTGCGCCGATACTTATTATGATATTGATCGGGTCGGTGTTTTCAGGTGCAGCTGATGAAGGTCTCAAGGAAGTTAAGCTGGGTGTTGGCGGCGGGTCAGACCCAGGGAAGAATATAATCGAGAGCCTGAACAATAGCAAAATGTTCATTATCGTTAAGGAAAACACCAGTGACCCTTCAGTTATCCGGGAGGGTGTTAGGAAGGGAAAGTTCAGCGCAGGGATATTCATCCCGGAAAATGAGACCCAGTCTATGCAGTTGTACCTTGATAATTCAAAGGTCCAGATAGCGCCTGTCATTTCAACTTTTTTCCTCACCACTACTGAGAAAATATCATATGAGCTCACACTTGGCTTTATCAGCAGGCTCTGGGACAACCTCGGGCAGATGGAATCCCAACTAAATCCTTTGAGGGATGGCGTATTGCTGATCAATGGCAGTGTAGCAAG
This sequence comes from uncultured archaeon, assembly GCA_902386085.1. Classification (GTDB taxonomy): domain Archaea; phylum Halobacteriota; class Methanosarcinia; order Methanosarcinales; family Methanoperedenaceae; genus Methanoperedens. The sequence goes on along the minus strand of CABMIA010000045.1, from coordinate 4,165 downwards.
TCTCAACAATAATACCCAGGATGTGCTTTCTTCACTTAACGAGATAAATGTCACCAAATTGAATGAGTCAACAGTCGTGATGAAAAATACCCTGGATAGGATGGGTGTCGAGCTTCAAAGAAGCCAGGAAGAGATCAATGCCAGCCGCAAAGACCTGGAGGAACTGGATAAAAACGTTACCTCAATCTATAATGATACCGCAGGACTGAGGGACGACCTCAAATTCGTCGTAGATAATATAGATTCCACAGATGCCTCATTGCTTGCAATGCAGACGAGCCTGCGATCAACGTATAATCTCACCTGTGCCGACCCGGCAGCGCTGCAGTGCATATCCCTTAATAATACCATCCAGCAGATACAGGATACACGAACCCAGATGCTCAACAGTACAGCACGTATCAGGTCGCTATATAATAATCTTGATACTGTAGCCCTGAAAAGCGCAGAATTGCATGATAAACTGATTATGACAGATGAAAGGCTTCAAAACATGCAGGAATCCATAGGCAATTACACTGTCGAGATATCCAATATCAACGGCAATATATCGAATATCGAGGCATCTATTTCTGCCCTGGAAAATGTCAAGAACCAATCAGTTAACGTTTCTGCCCAGATGGATAAACTCGCGTCCGAGATGTCAAACAGTACAGGCAGCCTTGTAAACAACATCAACAGTACAAAGGGTATGCTCGGCGAGGTGATATCAAGATCACCAAGTGCTGTAGCCGCACCCGTAAAGCTTGAAAGTGAGGCGGTGTTCAAGGACAGGTCTTATCTTGATTTCCTGATGCCCGGCATCATTTCCATCGTGCTTATGTTCATATCGTTCCTTCTGGCATCCATAACCATAGTCCAGGAAAGGTCAAAAAAAACCCTGATTCGGACACTGCTTACACCTATTTCCCTTGAGGGGTTCCTTCTTGAGAAGACAGCTGCGCTAATCCTTATTGCGCTCCTTCAGGGGATCATCATGATAATTGTCGCATTCCTGCTCTATGGTATCGTGGTGCCGGCCGACCAGATGGGTGGGCTGTTCCTTGTTATCCTTGTTTATTCAGCGGCTTTTATCGGTATCGGGATGGCGCTTGCAACGTTTGCCGAGTCTGAGAATACGGCTATGCTCTTATCCCTGGTGCTGAGCATTCCCATGCTCTTCCTTTCGGGAGTATTTTTCCCCTTTGAGACCATGCCAGGGTTGATGGTGAAGCTGGGAAATGCCCTCCCGATTACAATGGGTATCAAAGCATTGAACTCGGTGCTCATCTACCAGGAAGGAGTGCCTGCGGGATATCTGCTGCCTCTTCTTGTATATGGTATTGCCGGACTTGGTTTCGCATATCTATTACTGAGAAAAGAAGTGACGGATTGAATATCATCGATCCATATTTTAAAGATGTTTCTTTAAGAACTGCAACGCTTTTTTCCAGGCATCCTCCGCTGCTTCTTTGTTGTATGTTGTCGGGTTTGTATCGTTCATGAATGCATGACCGGCATTCGGATATACTTTGTACTGGAAATCTTTATTGAGCTTTTTCAATGACGTTTCAAGTTGCGGCAGGCCCTGCACTAATGCAATATCTTTTATGCCGTAAAATGCTATGATCGGGCATGAGATTTTGGCCAATTCTTCCTCTTTCTCAGGTGCATGTCCATAAAACGGCAAAGCTGCGGCAAGAGTCGGTTCACTTGCTGCCAAGCTGTAGCTGTAGGTACCACCAAAACAAAATCCCATGACTGCGATTTTCTCCACCTTGTACTCCCGCTTTAGATAGCTGAAGCATATTTTGAGCCGTTCTACAGTTTCCTTCCCGAATTCTTCCGACATGATCGGACTCATAGCCGCACGCAATTTCTTTTGGGCTTCATCGCGGGTAGAAGGATTGGCTACCTCAGCCAGAATGGACTGGTCTATTTTATCAGTGATTCCCGTATGAGAAATAAGGTCCGGTGCGAGAACAACATAGCCCTCGGAAGCCAGACGATCAGCAAGGCTTCTGATATTCCTGTTAAGCCCCCATACTTCGTGAATGAGAATGACTCCGGCGCGCTTATTTCCCGTACCGGCGATATAAGCTGGAATGTGGTGTTTTCCGCGATTGATAATAATATCCGTCATATTGGTTATTTACCTCTTATTAATTGAAGTAACCATATCATCGTTCCACCACTGATGCCCCGATGATGCATTTTAAGCAACCTAACCTCAGTATATTCATTAATTGTAACGCTATAAATAATTTCCTGAATTCCCAAATTTTTTGGCACTATGTTGCCAGACAGATGGTTGGAAAATTTAAAGGAATTATCCATAAAGGCTCAGGCAGAGCGAAGGAAAAGCGACCAGCGAAAGCGATGTGGATATTTCTGATAATCTCGTCTGATTTTCAGAACAAAGCTTATAATGGTTTTTTCGTACAAGACGATTATCTTGAAAGAAAAAGAAAAGATATTTTGATGCTCATAGAGAAATTAAGAATAATTATCTATAAGAAGATATAATATGAGAATATGCGTAATAAGCTTGAAGCGAACTGAGGCGCACCGGGGAGGAGAGAGGTTGATGGAAGCGGTCGTGAGCAGCGTTGTTCCCCAACGTTGGGATGATCACAAAGAAAAGTATACAACATCAAACGTTCATCAAAACCCGTTGTGTACCTACTCCTCCTCCAGGCAATCGTCCTCTATCTGATCTCAGGCTATTTGCATCGTTCCCTTTCCTCATCAGCATCGAAACCGCTTTACGTCGCTCTCATGCTCCCCGGAACGGTCATCCATGAATCCAGCCATGCGGCAGTTGCCCTGCTCACGGGTGCGAGCATAAAAACCTTCAGCGTCATGCCGTCAGGGGACACTCTGGGCAGGGTAGAACATACAAAACCAAAGATACCTGTCATCGGCGATTTTGCCATATCTGTCGCTCCACTGATCGGATGCCCGGCTGTTCTGGTTCTGGCAGGCTACTTTCTTGGATTGCATTTCAATTATTCCCCGGGCTCTTTTGACATACTCACTGAAACAAGATATTTACTCCAGGGAACTCTTTATTTTATCACGGCTCTGGATTATTTTAGCTGGAAAACATATGTTTTCCTTTACCTTGCACTGGCGCTCGGGGCAGGCGCAGCGCCAAGCAGGAGCGACGTAACCAGCATGCTTCCGGGTCTTGTTATTATTGTTGTGGCGGCTTTTGCGTTAAATTATTACGGTATAAATATTCCATACCTCTATATTGTATTCTCAGGTTTAAGTGCGGCGCTTTCGATTGCGGTGGTTCCTTTACTTGCTGTAACCGGTTTTGTTGCGATACTTAAGCTGGTAGCGGTTTTAAAATAGTTGAGCCTGAAACAGAATCAAAGGGTAGTATCACCTTTTGAAAGGATGGAACGGTTATGGCAGTCAGGTTTTTTTAAAAATAAATCTCTAATATAGAGTTAACCTCCTTTTATTACATGTATTGCAGATTTTTTCAATGAAATTTTAATTGGTTTCCCAACTCTGAGGTCAAGACGTTCAAAAGCGTGCACAGGCATTTCAATCTCAAGATCAAAATCTCCTTCTACGAACAGTAAATACGACATGCCTTTGGGAATGATTTCAGAAATTTTTCCTGAAAAAATATTTTCCTGTACTGCTTTTCCAAGGGGCCGGTCATCACGCAGTACCATTACCTGGTTTGACTGGATACACCAGGTAACTTCGTCGCCTGTTTCCAGGCCATGTACTTTTGGCGCAACGATTCTATCCTGCCCCTGGATTACAACTTCATTTTCGAGGGCGCTGCATATCTTTCCTTTAAAGATATTGTTTATTCCGATAAGTCTTGCCACTTTTTCACTTTTCGGCTTATCAAAAATCTCTTTTGGCATACCAACCTGTTCAATTCCCCCGTACCTGTAAACAACAAGAGTATCTGCCATGGTATATGCTTCAACCGGATTGTGGGTGATCAGAATAATAGGTATTTTTATCATTTCCCTGATTTTTTTTAGATCCCTTCTCAGTCTTACCCTCGTGGTATAATCGAGCGATGAAAAAGGTTCATCAAGAAGGAGGATTTGCGGCTGCGTTATCATTGCGCGGGCAAGCGCGACCCTCTGTCGCTGGCCACCCGATAACTGTGAAGGGTACCTTTCCAGAAGGCCGTGGATTTCGAAAGTAT
>CABMIA010000044.1 GCA_902386085.1 uncultured archaeon | reverse complement strand
GGAAGGTACGATAACATACGTTTCGTATGAAAGCAATACATTATCTCTTGAGAGAATCTTCGCGATTAACGAAGATGGCTCCAATAAAAGGTTATTCGTTGTATCTGATGATCACAGGCAGCAAAGCCCATCCTATAGCCTCGATGGAAGTAAGTTCGCGTATGTAGCGATAGATATCGCTGGCAATGCTAAAATAGCAGCTGGAGATGTGGTTGGATTGCCGCCGGCGATAACACCGACTGTTGCAACTCCCACGCTCACGCCAGCACCGACTCCGACTGTTGTACAGACAACCCTGCCGGCAGAAACTGCTACTCCGGCCCCGGTGCCATCGACCATGAAAAGCGTTGTCCTGACAATGCTTATAGTCCTGGGCATAATAGTTGTAGCTCTGCTTGTGATTCTTGCAATTTCAAATGTTCTAACTAAAAAATGATCAGTCAACCTTGAATGGCATCAATCCCTTCTTTTTTATCCACCAGTAAGCCGCCCATGTTGAGACTATTGTTGATAATATGATAAGGGAAGAATACCATATTTCATCCCCCGGGCCGAGATTAAAGGCCGGATTGCTGAACACTGTTGCAAGAGTATTTGGTACAAGCACGGCTGTACCGAGTATCGTGAGCCATGTCATGACGAGCGCAAGCCTGTTGTTCAGGATCTGAAGCTGGTTATTGTAGATGCTCTGGAGCACCTCAAGTCCTGATGCCAGGACATCCGACATGTGTTCGCTGAGTGCTATGTGCCTGTTTACGTCATCAGAAAGAATACCCACACGCGCAAGCAATTTGGGGCTGTCGGTGATGAGTTCTGCATCCCCGTGGCGAAGCGAATTTACCACATCAAGCGTGGCCCAGAGCGTGTCCATGTAACTTATAAGTGCATGTTTCATGTTGTATATCTCGGGTGCGATCATTCCTCTCGGTGTTGTGGTATCAAGAAGTATCTTGCTCAGTTCATCGCCCTGGGCTTCTATCTCGCGCAAATGGTCAAAATTCCTGTTAATGTTCTCATCGATTATTCGTGTAAGGATGATCGTTAACTTATCCTCAGGTATGAGGTTGGGCTTGATCTTTCTCATAAAGGCATCTGCATAGCGGGAGAGGCGGATTAGACGATTCACATTCTCATCATGGATTGTGACTATGAGGTCTTTTCTTATCAGGATCAATATCGGGCTGATGAGAACATCGAATTTCTTCACCGCCACTGCCGGAAGCATCAACCCCATTTCAGTATCGCGGTCTTCATATGCAGACAGGTAGCTGGAAAGAAGCGCAGGTACGAGAGAAGAGCCAAAACCCAGGGATACTGCGATGAGATCGGCATCTTTTTTTATATCCTTGACCGGGAAGTTCAGCCATGCAATTCCCGAATCTTTAAGGAACGGTATGAATTCATGCGGGCCGTCTCCTGTTAATTTTAATGGTTTTCCACCGGTTACAGGAAGTGCCACGCAGAAAGCGCGCTTGATGCCGGCCTGGGGTGGAATAACATCGTTAGGTTCTTTTTTTTCTTCTGCCGTGATTATGGCTGGTTTTTCATCTGTCATATTGCCTCTTCAGTACCCATTTCTGTAGTGTTGCGGGCGCTAATAATCTTTGCCCAGCTTCTGATTCACAAACACATATTAAATGAAACTGTTTTGACTAAACTATTCGATAAATATATATACAAAAAACAACAACTTTAATTCATACCCAAATTTAACCCAAATTCGGGATCAAATGGATAGGATAGGAGAAACATAGATAGGAATTTCTCTATTTTATTACCATCCATTTCATATCTGAATTTGGATACCAGGGTACAATAATAAAAGATAGGAAGGATAGAAAAATATGAACGCAAAACTTAGCTTAGCTTTGATTGCGCTGGTTGGAGTAGGTGTGTTCGCTCTGCCGTCTACAATGGCATTATTTTCCGGGCAGCACTCTTTCTACAACATAGATGCAACAGGCAACCAGATCCCGTGTCAGAAATGCCACGGTGATGTGAAAGCGGAATTGAACAGTGGACTATCAACAGTGACAGGCACGAAAGGCCCGCACGCAGATTTCCAGTGTGAGTACTGCCACAGGTCTGAGGCAGGCATGGCAAGCGGCGACAATGCGATTGTAAAATTAACATACGCTAATGTCACCGGTCCGGCAGCCGTAACGTCAGTGTATGTAGCGACCACGATACAGAACTACGAGACTGGAAATTTCCCGAAACAGATCACCGGCGTCGGTGCTGCCACCAAAACTATCAGTGATTGGTCTGTCTTCAGTGCCAAGAACCTTGATTTGACTACATTCGTAGAAAAGACTGATTACAGGGATGACAGGGGATTCTATGCTGGCCAAATTACCGCCCAGAGTGCTGGTATACTATACAATTTCTCCCGTGTGTCAGAAACAGCCACTTTTTCAAATGGCGCACCCCTGGATCAGAATACTTCGACACAAAATAATGCAGTTGACCCGAGCGCGGTTACGATATCCGGAACTGGATCGTTTAACTTCAACGGTTCAGGCTCTAGAGAGGTCACGCCAGGTACAAGGTACCATGCAGCATCACTGGTTTCCTGTATGGAATGCCACGGTGGAGAACAGGAGAAGGGTGTTGCGGGATACGAAATCGGATCTGCAGAACCATATATGCATTCCGGCTGGTTGATTGATCCCACGAATCCGAACAGCGGATGTCAGAACTGCCACTATAGCACGTCCTCGCATACCCCGGCGTTTGAGCATGCACTCGAAGCTGGCGGATTCGGCCTGACAAAGTTTGCAGGCGACACTGGCTCGGTTGAAGCCCATAATGCATTCGTGAAAACAAATGATGGCATCAACAGATTCGGCTACGGCGCATCCAACGGCGCATGCATTGCATGCCACACGCACGTCGCAGTTGATATCAACTTCCAGAAGGGCTACAAGCTTTCGTTCAGCGCAACGGAATCTTCAGCCGGACAGTACAGCGTTGGCAACTTCGCTGTTGAAGGAAATGTCAATATTGCAGTATATGGCAACGGCTCAGGCCAGACCTTCGCAACCGGCAACAAGACGTATAGCTGGACACCAGGCACAAACCTGTACATCAATGGCAGTGGAGCAAAGGTTGTAGGTCTTGGAACGGCTGGAACATCTTCAAGCGATAGCGCAACAGCATTAACCACCGGACAGTAAATGAAATGGGTAACCCCCATTTCTTTTTTCTTTTTTAGAGCATCAAAATAACCAGACCTATCCTGTCTGAAACGTTTTCTCGTTTTTTCCTGTAAATTTGTATAAACAATTGCGCTGGTAAACAATTCTGTGATAATTAATGGTCAAGAATTTCAAGTGAATCCTTTTGAAAGGATAAGACATTAATATCTTTTTCAATTATCATAATTATAAATTGTAATTCTGTTTCATCTAGTGTAAACTTTATATACTTAAGTTACCAATGTTATTTTGTGATAGGATGAAAGTAGTTAGAATCGAAGATGAGGATAAGATCAACTTTGATAATCTCAAAGCTGACTTCAAGAATCGCTTTTCAAAAGAACCCGAATGTAATGTGAAAGAAGTAAGCACATTAAAGGATTCATGTTTTTTAAATATCCTGCTTGAGGTCTGGAAAAAAACCCCGTATGATGAAGCTGTTAAAAAACTTTCAGATACAGAAATAATTAATACTTATAAAAAGTGAAAATGAATAAAAAAACGGGTTTTCTGTGGCTCATTATTTCCTTTTTATTGACTGCATGGACTGCAAGTGCGGATATCCCGGACTGGCATAAGCCCACACCCTGTTTTGGGTGCCATGCAGAGACGCTTGGTGCCGATTACGGTGATGGAGAATGCGGGAACTGTCATTACTACAAGCTCCCCGAAGGCGGTTTCAACGTGCCCTTGTTGCAGTCCGAGCACAATCCCAAGATCTGCAAGGGCTGCCACATGGGAAACACGCTGGTAGATGGCAGTGAAAGGGAGATATTCCACAACGGCCATAATGCTGTGGATTGCAACAAGTGTCATATGGTCGGGAATTTCACGATAATAAAACCGGAAGCCAATGGATTCGTGTGTGTATCCTGCCACGGCAACAAGGTTCACAGTATACATATCGCACACCTGGACAAGATCTGCCCTATATGTCACGGTTCATGGGCAAAAGACAAAGTATATATAACCAACACCTCAACATCATCATCAAATACATCAGCGCGAACCGCTGTTCTTGAAAAATTCACCATACTTGATTTATTGAAAAGCCTGTTTAATGCAATCTTAGGAATGATTTGAATGGATAAGCAAATAAACATGGAAGCACTTAATGCTTCTGCTGATACTTTCGGTATCGGGATAGGAAGTGAAATAAAATGGATAAGAAAAAAACAGTAAAATATACAGCGGTAGTACTGCTGGTACTTTCAGTATCAGGATATTACCTATACCAGCATGCGATGCAGGTGGGATTGGAAAAACCGGCGCTCATATTGACGGTTTCAACGAATACAACAGATAAAGGCACGCCAATGGTCAATAATGTTACGTTTAAAGAATCGGGCGTGGTTTTTTTCTATAAAAGAGCAGATACCCCTGCGAATTTCCCGGAAATTGATGCTAATGCCAGAATCAACAAGCTTGCCGCAGCTCCTGCAAGCTTCTGGGCTTCAGTACACCGTCCAAACGAAGGTGTGTACACACTGCAGCTCTTCTTCAGGGACGGGATGGAACCTAAAAAAGGCGATGTCCTGATCATACCGATCCGCCTTGTAAGTCATACGGGCGCTATCCAGTATAAGACTACAGCCTTCTATTGCTGGAGCTGTGAGGAGTGAGATGAAACTAATGTGGGTATTGCTCGCGATGGGAGGGATTTCCTTGTGGGTTATTCCCAATACCGTCTCCCAGTTCAGCGGCGGGCATACCTACTACAACATTGATGCTAATGATTCCCAGGTCCCATGCATTAAATGCCACGGGGACATCCAGATAGAACTCCATACCGGTTTCATACACAATAACTTCACCTGCTCTGACTGCCACCGTGTCCAGAAAGGAGTGCAGTATGCAAGCGGTGACGATGCGTATGAAAGATTGATTTACATCAATGTTACGCCATTAAGCACATCGAACATACGTTACAGGGTTCTTGCTACCTCAATAGGGAACTTCCAGAGTGGGAATTTCCCAAAATCGATATCAGGCGAGATCACGATTGATCAATGGGCGATGGCAGGGAATGACCAAGCGCAGTTCAGGGATGCAAATAACCAGTATGCCGGGAACATGACGCCTGGCGAGACAGGTGTTTTATATAATTATGCTGATGTAAATGGAATAACCACGTATTCTAACGGGGCGCCGAAAGACACAGATCTTTTCACGCAAAATATGGCCCTTGACCCGAGAAAGATCAACGTGAATTCAGACCCGTACGGGTCTGATGACCTTACGGGTGCAGGCTCAAGAGTAGTAACTCCCGGGACATTAGCCCATGCTGCATCCATAGTCCCGTGTGCGGAATGCCATTCAAATTACCTGAACCAGATGCCCGACACTATACATGAAGCTTTCATTAAATATGGTATGGAACACAATACCAGTGAAAATTGTATTGCCTGCCATACCTCAACCGCTGTGTCAATAAACTGGACGCGTCCGAGCACAATAGCCTTTGAAACTAGCTCTGACGGCTACAATATTATAATAAACAGGACCTACCCGGCTTTCGGGATAAGGATAGAAACCTTCGGAAACCGGACAGGCGATGTGATTGCTGTATCCAACGTTACGGTAATATAAATATCAAAATCGATAATATGAAACACATTATCTTTCTTTTGCTTACCCTTATGTTATTAGCGCCGCAAGCTTTTGCGTCGCCTGAATTCAAGTTTGATTTTGCAACGCAGGTCACAAACGACGGCACTTACACTAAACACTGGTCTGATGTATATCCTCCAGACCCGAAGGCTGACATTATTTTCTATTCTGCAGCTTACAATGTGTCTTATGAACGCCTGACCGCCCTGAGGTTCCTCTATGTTGTTTATGATCCCTATAGTAATGTAGTCGCCGTACAAACGCAAGATTCTTTCAACCGCAATTACGGTCCCAGCATTGTCTTTTCTACCCTGCATCCGGGATCCGACTGGCTGGAAGGTATCTATAAAGTGAAAATAGTGGTATACGACATGATCGACCGCGACGCATTTAAAGACAATGTCGCCACTGACCCTTTTGCCATCGGCATGGACCCAGATAAGTACAAGACGTTCTATGAGACAGGTTCTAATGCCGGAGCTTTGGGCATCCTCCTCTCCAGGGGGAACCCGATCGCCCAGGCAGTCCTGAATTTCAGGATAGACAGGTCGGTTACTATATATCCTCCGGACAGGTTCCTTCTTCATGATGTAAAGTTCACCGATGGTATTAACGATCGAATAGTCGGGGAGAAACTCCAGATTGAAGTAAAGCTTGATAACAATTATAAAGAGGATGGCACGGTCAAACTTGCCATGCTTGTCGATAGTGCCCTGGTATCTACACAGGAAGTCACTGTGAAAGGCTTGAATACATCGACTGTTCTTTTCGATGCAAAAGCTGGTAAACTCGGCACTTTCAAATTGCATTTCGGTGCAGATACGCCCGATGTGAAATACAAAAACGCCGAGCTAACGTTTACGATCAAGAACGAATCTGATGCCACAAGGCTGGATGTTCCAAAGATCACTATTACTGGCATGAACATCAATAAAGAGTTCGTTCCTTTTGGAGAAAATGTCACTGTATCGGTATCGGCGATAAACAACGGTAAGACCGGCAGCAAGACAATCACTGTTTATTCAAACAGGGTACCTGTTGGCTCAGCCGAGATGAGTCTCCTGTACCTTGAAGAAAAAACCGTCGAGATACCTTTAGATCTTAAGAATAAAGGGATTAACAAGATCACGGTATCTGACGCCCCTGCCCTTTTCAGGAACGTGTTCGTCCAGGATGCCGAGACTTCTTCGATCCAGGATAATCCTGTCCTGAAACGTGTTTCCGAAAGCCCGCTAAAAGTCTCGATGGTCGTAGTGTTCCTGGCTTTTGCCGGAGTCCTTTACTATATAAGAAACAGGTTAAAATATGATGATTTTCCTGCTGCAACTACCACTGAGGCCGTCTTGAATAATCCGATGAAAACCGTATTGCCTGATCTGGGAGCTTTCAAAAATGCTGGTGCAGGTACTAAATCATGGCTCTTACAGATGTTTAAACCGAAAGCATCAGAGCCAGGACAAAAATTCACAGAACCATTGAAACAGGATCGGGATTATAGGATTCTCCACCGCCAGGATGTGAAAGTGAAACTTATCAGTAAATTGAGAAATGAAATGAAGAAAAAACTGCGCCGCTGACAATAAATGAAAGAAATTAATTACACAATACCACTTGTTATATCGGGAGCTTTCACAATGTTATTATTGGTTTTCTGCTTATATCAATCCGAAAACAATGTTGTGATGCGTTTTTTTTCAACAGTTTTCTTGAAGACCAGATACAGCCGCGCTAAAGTACAGAAGGATACTCGCAAACAGGATAATATTATGCTGAGCGTACTGGTTATTCTCATTCTGGCATTTGGTCTCAAAAGCATTTCTTTCGCTGTGGTCATATCAGATTCAATGAAACCTGTATTCCAAAGAGGCGATCTTGTATTAACCCAGTCGATTTCCAAAGATCCGCAAAAAGGTGACGTAATAACATTTAAAGCGAACGGCGTCCAGAACCCTGTGACCCACAGGGTTGTAAATGTGCAGGGCGATGTTGTAACCACCAAGGGTGATAACAACCCCATGGCAGATGATTATGGGACAACTAAAAATGATGTTCTGGCAAAAGCTATTGTAATAAACGGTCATCCGGTTGTTGTGCCTGGGATAGGTTCATATTTCATCCTGGATTTCTCAAAAGAAGGGAAGCTTTACAAATATGGAGACCAGTTCACTTTTTTGCAACAGATGTTTGTGGTAATACGAACCTGGGGTTATGTCATTACAATAATTTCATTTACAGCGTTGATAATGTCTATGCTTGGTGGCAAAAAATGAATAAGAAGCTGTTCATAATAGTGATCCTGGTACTCATTGTAACCACGCTGAGCCAGACAGTCTCTTTTATCACCGGGGAACATGGGTTTTACCAGACAGTACAGGATAAATGCGTAAAATGCCACGGGGATATCAAGGTACAGTTATCTGCATCTGCCAACCACTCCTATTTTTCATGTACGAGCTGCCATGCCAAATCATCGACCAACCATACAAATGTGCTTCCTAAGTGCGAATACTGCCATGCAGTCCCTCAATTGAATGATACTTTTGAAGCGCATACAGGCTTCTCGAATCTGAGCTCGGAAGGATGTATTGCCTGCCATTCTACATACAACGTCCTTTTGAACTATTCCAGGGCCGAATATATCGATTATACTATTACAGATAATGCAGGGGACTGGATAATCTCAAATTTCGCGACCGTCGGGACGCTGAATCTTTCTTATAATGCTATGAGGCAGGGAGGGAACCACAATATGAAAGCGGTATCGTGTAAAGACTGTCACAAGGATATTTTTGATGCCGTCTCTCTCAACGGTCATGCGGTAGTCCTTGACAGGAATGGTACGCAGGTAGTTAATCACAGCATAAGCGGCTCGACAGATGAAGAATCATGGTGCAGGACCTGCCATAACAGGAACGATAGCAAATTCCCGTCGCAGCAGCATGCAGCGCGCAAAACAACATGCGACGAGTGTCATCAAGCCTACGGTGATAACCTCCACCCGGGCAACTTCTATACAAATATCCAGACAGTTCCTCACCTGTACAGAAGTCTTGTCTGCATATCATGCAAATCAGCAGGCTGGCCTGCCCCAAATGCGACCTTGCATTTCAGGGTGCATGAAGAACCTTATTTTGATGTGGTGGTGACATGAAAGATAAAATGGCGGTGGTCAGCGCCATTATCCTCGGCACGATAGTTGGATTATTCGCGACGGTATCGCTGATAATAGACGCCTTTATTTCGGACAACCTGATCGGGACTGTCGTAGATCTTCTTGTAATGGGCTTTGCCTATATGACAGCCTGGATAGGTATCAGGCATCTCCTGCTGGAGAGGATCGCCAGGGATAAAATGGACAGGGAATGGGATTATAAGATAGAACCACTTGCCAACCTGCTTACGGATGCGATCGGTCGGTTTAATGCCCTGGAGGTAGAGGTGATGAGGACAAATCGTAAAGTCGATACCACACTTGATTATGTCACCAAAATGCAGGATATGGACGCTTCATCTGTCTACATTCTTCCGGGTGCGTCTTTTAAATTCATAGTAAAAGTGATGGTACTGATAATCTTCACGTTCTCTGCGCTGGTCTATGTTGCCTCATATCCGCTGGGAATTGTGCATTATTTTATTCTTGTCATTTTCTTATTATGGTGGGGGCTGTTCACCTCGGAATACCACCTATTCAATAACAAGACCGCGATGATCTGGGGGCTTGCTCCTATCATGACAGTTCCTGTCGGAGGGATTATTCTCGATGCCACGCTCGGAGTGAACAACATGGTGGGCATACTCTTCTTTTTAATGTTCATATATGCTTATTCATATTATTCCTGGGCGACCTCTGTGACCATCGGGTTCAAGCTCATTGATTTCAAAAAAATCAAGGAATATCTCCTCAAAAACATCGAGACTTCCATACAGCAGGAAAAGGTTGAGCGCAAGATTAACAGGAAGTGGATCGATGCATCGATACTCGCCTGTATAGCAATCGCAGGGGCGGTTGCGATATGGTTATTTATGTGATCTCGAATCACTTTGCAGAATCCAGGAAATTTCATTTCTATCCACGCACCCGGTTTACGATTTCGACAGTATCAACTATGTCTTTAAATATCTGATGTTTACACCAGGCGCCTTGTGTCTTCAGGTTAACAGACAAAAAACTGGAGATAGAAAACCCCCAGCGGGATGCAGTCGCTATTTTCAGGGAAAGTGCAAAAGGCATGGGTAAACTCAAACTTCATCCCCACGAAGCCTATGAGGAAGAACTGGAAGAGAGGACGCAATGAATTATCTTGACTCTAATCTCATCATCTACGCAATGCTGGATGATACAGAAACCGGAGATTGGGCAAGAAGTATCCTGGAAAGCGTGCAGAGTGGAGAGATGCCTGCATGCACTTCATTTCATACTTTCGATGAGGTATTTTATAAGGTAAATAAAGCTAAGGGAATTGATATTGCGATTAAAAACCTTGAAGCTTTTTTAGCTATGTCGAATATGAGATTTATCGACGTCAATGATGCCGTGATATGGAAATCTCTTGAACTTATAAGGGAATACCGGCTTTTTCCGAGAGATTCAATACATGCAGCGACTGCCTTTATTGCGGGGGCGGGGATTATATACTCGCAGGATGCGGATTTTGATGGAATCAGGGGACTACAGAGAAGGTGGATGATATAAGGATATCAAATTATCCCCTGCATGAGATTTCCAAATTGTCTCCAACCGAAATTTTGTCTCATTTATCATTTACGGATTTCCTCGGGGATTATGATTTGGTGCCTTCTCCCGATTTTTAAATAATGGAAATATGAGGAAGGAGGAATAGTGGGCAGAAGGTATGGTATGGTGGTGGTATGGTTAAAAAAGTTTTTCTGCCCACTATGATTCGTATATATACGAACGAAAGTATTTAAAGTTTGCGCCTTTCCATGAATTATTTTGTTACATTCATTCTCCGGAATGCAACTATTTTCTATTGTCGTTTAAATTTAAACAATAGTTCCACTTGAAATTAAGGGGTCTGTTACCAATATGGATAATTGTCAGGATGCGAGCCAGCCCATTACAAAATAGATTCATTGCGAGTTCGTCAAATTTAAAAGTGTGAAGATTTTCTTTTTGGCGAGAAAATAAAATCGATAAATATATCCGCACTCTGCGAATCTATAAAAATATATAATAACCGAAAGCTATTTATCTATTCCAATCATTATACTTTGACCGGGAGTAAGTCAATGAAAATCAGAGATAAATAAAAAAGGGAAATCTGATTACACGTATAAGGAATATTCTCATAAGAATTCAGAAAAATCAATAGGAATATCACGGAAAGTCTCAAATATAATAAATGCATCTTCCAATTAAAAAAGCGGTGGTTATGTTTATGAAACCAACGAAATCGTTATGCCCTGAATGTCTCGCTGTAATAGATGCCTCGATTTTCGAAGAGGATGGAAAGATAATGCTTGAAAAAAAATGCAGCAGGCATGGAACTTTCAAAGATATTTACTGGTCAAGCGCAAAACAATTCAAACGGTTTGACCGCTACTGGCATGATGGGGAAGGCGTAAATAATCCGAATGTATCAAATGGCAACTGCCCGCAAGGGTGTGGATTATGCCCCTCACATAAAACAACAACGATCTTAGCAAATATTGATGTTACCAACAGGTGCAACCAGAGCTGTCCTGTTTGTTTCGCGAATGCCGCAGCCTCAGGCTATCTTTATGAACCGTCTCTCGACCAGATAAGGGCAATGATGCAAATGCTGCGGGATGAGAAGCCAGTACCGTGTCCCGCAATCCAGTTCGCAGGTGGTGAACCTACCATGCGGGAGGATATCGTCCAGATAGTTAAGATGGCAAACGAATTCAATTTCACCCAGGTCCAGATGGCGACCAATGGAATAAAACTTGCAAAAAGCCTGAAATTCTGCCGGGACCTGACCGCAGCAGGTCTCCATACTGTTTATTTGCAGTTTGACGGTGTTACGGATGAACCCTATAAAATAACACGGGGATACAGTGCCCTGGCGCATAAACTTAAAGCTATAGAGAACTGCAGGGAAGCAGGCCTGTCAAGCATATCTCTTGTGCCCACGCTTGCAAAAGGGATAAACGACAACCAGGTCGGGGATATAATAAGGTTCGCAGTCAAAAATCTCGACACTGTAAAAGGTATCAATTTCCAGCCCATTTCATTTACAGGAAGAATAGACAAAGAGGAAAGAATGGATAAAAGGATAACCATTCCCTATTTGTTCGAGTTGATCGATGAGCAGACCGGAGGCGAAATCACAGCAGAGGACTTCTATCCGGTGCCGTTTGTTGTGCCCATCTCTCATTTCGTGGCAGCCGAGGAGGGAATCCCGAACGTGGAATTCACCGTTCACCCGCACTGCGGTACTGGAACATATATCTACGTTGAAAATGGGAAAATGACGCCCATTACCCGTTTTATTGATGTCGAAGGGCTTCTTGAATATATCGATGAACTGGCCCTTAACAGCGACAAATGGATTGGCAAGTCCCTGGGTAAAATAAAGAGAATGGGTAGCCTTATATCGGCGCTGCCAAAGTACATCGATACTGCAAAAGCGCCAAAATCAGTTGACGTGAAAAAACTTTTCATCAATGTCCTGAAGGAAGGGACAGGGGAAGCTACAAAAGAATTCCACCGCCATACTCTCTTTATAGGCGCCATGCATTTTATGGACCTGTATAACATGGATCTCGAAAGGATACAGAGATGCGGCGTCCATTACGCGACTCCTGACGGAAGGATTATCCCGTTCTGTACATACAACACAATACACCGGGCAGAAGTTGAACGGAAGTTTGCAATGCCGCTTTTGAGAGCAAAAGCCTAATTTCAATGCAAAAGTTATACAGGGAACCGCTTTATCTGTCAAGATACCTGAATGTAATGAAGGACAGGCTTCCTTCACAGTTCTTGATTTCACAGTCTATTAACGTTCC
>CABMIA010000043.1 GCA_902386085.1 uncultured archaeon | reverse complement strand
TTTCTGTCGCAGCATTCGCCACCCTGTCCAGCACCACTTTATTCTGCTCGACATCATTGATCGGCATGCCAGCCGATTTCTTTGCGTCAAGCACATCCTTTGCAAGCGCTGTCCTCTGTTCTACCAGGTTAAGTATCTGGGTATCAAGCTTCTCTATCTTTGCCCTTACCTCTCTTAGCGGCATGTTTTTGCACCGGTATTATTGACTTTAGTCCTTATCACTTTTCCGCCCATCCTGCACCATACGGGTTCAAGTTTATCCAGCACCCCGGAACTTCCAAGCGCGGTGTACGCAGGCCCCGTGCCAGACAGGCTCACCCCTTCGATCCCGGCTTCAAGCGCAACCATCATCGGCTCGGTACTGAATCCAAGCGCAGCGCAGTACAGGAAGCCGTTCAATGTCATGGCTTTCTCATAATTTCCATCAATGGCTTCCTTATAAGCAAGCTCCACCCACCTTCCCAAGAGCCTTGAGCGCCCAACGTTGGTAGCTGAACTGAAGACCTTCTTTTCAGGTGCAAGGATGAGAACCTCGCAATCGCGCTCAACCCTGCTTATGAGTTCCCTTTTCTTATTATCTGTGATCACAAACCCGCCCAGCATCGAGGCGCAGGCATCGTCAAAAGCGCCGGTGATTGTCACTTTTGAATCAAGCGCGGCCTGGACACCGATTTTTATAGCTTCAAGGGGTTCGAGAGGTTCACCAAGCGCATCAAGGGTCGCAAGCACTGCGGCATTTGCTGCGGCACTTGAGCTTTTAAGCCCGCTTGCTATTGGTATTTCGCTTTTTGTTGAAACTTTGGCGCCGTACTTAGCCCCGAACCGCAGAAGGACAAGTTCAACACAGCGCTCGATAAGGGTAGCATCCCCTCCACCTTCTATGTATCCTTTGATCTTTTCATCCCCGGTCAGCGTCACCCATGCTTCAGTTTTGAGGTCGATACCAAAAGCTGCACCTTTCCATGTCGCTATTGCATTGATTATTGTGCCTGCCCCGCATGCATAAGCGCATCCTGACCGGTTCATATTACTTCCATTCTCACAGTAGTAAAAACAGGCCCCCTTGTATCGATCTTTTTCTTGATGCCGGTTATATAACGCTGCACAATCGGATCGATCCTGATATTTATCTCGGAGGGAACCTTGATGATCCTCACCCTTGTTTCACATGCTGTGCCGCCGGCCTTTACCGCATCTTCTATCTCTTTTGCGCATCGGGCGGCAAATGCATCGATATACCGGATGCCCGTGGTAACGCCGTTATTGAATGCATCATCCCACCTTGAAGTTCTCGGCAATCCCAGGATATCATTCCTGTAAATGATTATCTCGTTCATCGCTGCAGGGCCGCAGAGCTTGGTATTCTCCTCAGGCTCAACAACTTTTACCCTGATATTCTTATCAAACAACATCCCTTCCCATGCGGTGAACTCGCACGGGCTCGGGGTATTCCCGTATTGTTCGCTTGTCTTAACAATAGCACCCTGTATCTCTTTCCCGGTCCCTGTTGCAGGCTCATCCTCCATGTATATCATAGAAGCTATTTCGCTATCAGACATCACCCAGTTGGTCTTATACTGGAACTGCGGATATGTAAGCGCCCTGACGTCCATTGAATCGTGGAGTATCATGGCAAGACGCTCCACCCCCATCCCCAGGTTCATCACAGGGTAGGGGATATCGTACTGCGAGAGCGCTGAAGGCGAATATATCCCGAATGTCGCCACCTCAACCCAGCCGTCCTTGTATTTTGTCCTGGAACCCACAAGCCTTGGGTGATACGCAAAAACCTCTGTCTGAGTATCCGGAACATAGTATTTGCTTCTCTTTTCATCTGGCCTAAATTTGAAATTAGAAAACCCGAATTGCGATAGAAGCGCTGCTGCTACTGCTTTACCGTCATCCACGCTCACATTTTCATCCATTATGACGCAGGATGCAGAATAATAAGCCATGAGACGCGTGGCATCCTCAGCCTGTTCGCGCCTGAAACACCTGTCCACAGAAAAGAGTTTCAGGGGCACCTTCCTGTAATCGCACATTTCCCCAAGACTGATGAACCATCCCGAAGTCATGTGGCTGCGCAGCGTATTCTGGGAACATACGGGAACAAGGGACTTAAATTCCGGGAACACACGGTCGATCATAACTGCGATTTTGGAATCAGAAACTTTCAATTCTGATGCCATCTCAGGCACCAGGTCATCCCCTTCGATCTCTCCTTTCTTATAAGAATGCAGGATCTGCCTTATCTTTTCCACTCCCTCATCATCCAGATCCCCGATGATGCTTTTTATCTCGTTTATCCTTTCATCAGAGATCCCCACGTTCGGCCTCGGGAGGCCGCCGATGTAAAAACAGCGGTCAAGCACTGCAAGCGCTTCGTATCCGAACTGTTTATGGATATCCCTGTCCTCCACAATAATGGGGTTCATGAACTCCTCAAAGCCAAGCCTCATATACGCATCACGCAGGCGCTGGATGGTATCGAAGACCGGATGAGGCCTGCCGTATTTCAATGCTCTTCTGGGATATTGTT
>CABMIA010000042.1 GCA_902386085.1 uncultured archaeon | reverse complement strand
GGATCAATGCTTCCCTGGCATCGATCTTAACTACGACCCCCCAGTTCCCTGAAGGGATAAATGTATATGCGGCAAATACTTCTTCTCCCCGGTAATCGAGTGCCTCTATCGTCCCTTTTTGCCCGCTGGCAGAAAGGATCGCGGGAATGGCTTTGCTTGAATTGAGAGGATATCGCAGGTTGAGCGCAGCATCAGGATTGTGGCGGAGGGGATTCAGGAAGACGACTTCATTATCTTTTTTCTGGACAAGAAGAGTTTCACCGGTTTCACCAAGGCCGGAATAATCATGGGTTACATCATATATGAACACGGGACGGATCCTGGCAGCAAGAACTCCTATGAATTTTCCTGTGGTCCGGTTCGTAACCGGTCGTGAGATCAAATATGCCGTACTATTATTATAATAGGTTATAGAATCAATAAATAGCCCACTTTTCCCTTTCTGGAATAATTCCTCATTCATGAAATTTTTGTTGATCGCGTTTTCTTCAGTAGAAGCTATAACAGTACCATTAACATCCAGGGCTGACAACTCGAATAATTCCGGGATCCCTCTTTTCACTCTCCGGAGGTTGAAATTGAGATCTTTTACATCTTTACTTTCCAGTTCCTGCATGAAATTCGATGTTGCTATCTCATTCACCTGGTCAGTCCTGAAGTTCAGGACAGTGGTAATATGGGTACTTTTTGCATCTGCAAGAGCAGAAAGGTCATCAAATATCGTTTGTTCAAGGGCTTTTTCTTCTGCCGAATAATTAATGTAGCTGATAACAGCGTATGGCAGGACAGATATTATTATTAAAGAGATTATTAATTTCTGGCTTATGTTAAGGCTTTTCACAATCCGACCAGCTTCTTTACCCTTTCGACAAGATCTTTCCTTCCGAAAGGTTTCGTTATATAATCATTGGCCTTGAGCACATGCAGTCCCAGCATTATGTCTATATCCTGGTTCCTCACGGTCAGCATTGCCACAGGCAGGTCTTCATATTTCTCCTTTATTTTCTTGAATACTTCCCATCCGTCCATTTCAGGCATCATAAGATCAAGCAGTACCGCGTCAGGCATCTGGACTTCAAGTAATGCAAGGCACTCCTTTCCGCTGTATGCGGTCATCACTTCAAAACCCTCAGTTTCAAGCACAAGTTTGACCAGGTCTACGGTGTCCGGTTCATCATCCACGATAAGAATTTTTTTGCTCAAATCATTTACCTCCTTTTACCCGGAGTTCATTTTTCAGCCACCACCAGTATTTATACGAAGCAGCAATGGCTATGATATTTCCAATAATAAGCAGGGAAAAGAGGATATAAACATGTCCATAATTTCCTTTTAAATATATAGACCAGCCTGCAAGGATAGCCAGGATCAAAACAAGGATCGCAATAAAATAAAGTAAATAATAGCCGGGAACTCCCAGTCCTGCTCCCATTCTTGCACTGAGATGTGCCAGGATTATATAGAATACGATCAGTCCGAAAATGCCGATAAAGAAAAGGCCAAAATCCAGTATCATTTACCTCTCCTTGTCATTACATTATGCAATCTGACGCTACCCACACCGAGGACCATGCTTCCAAGAGCGAAAAACAGGATCCCCAGGGAGTTCATGTATTCCAGCGCAAAAAAGATGTAGAAGATAAATGAAATTATGAACAGATATGAATATGTATTCCTTTTGAAAGTTCGCTCATAAAACAGTGCAATGCTGTAAGCAAGAAGTAATAAAAAGAACATTGAAATGAGCCACAAAACGGCAATCATGATCATTGGTTACCACCGAACATTTCCCGGAATATCTCGGCAGGAGGTTTTCTTGCCATTCCTGCAAGCACGTTCTCATAGCCTTTTATTGCGACCTTTACCTCTATCCCTTTGTTTGTTATCTCAAACTCACGAATCTCCTTATCATGGTCAGAGCCGCGTGATTTCAGGATGCTTAAAGCTTTTTTCATCTGTCCTTCCACTTCAACCTGCCTCAGTAATATGACCGTATCAACACATCCTGACAGGTCTTCGATCGTCAACCTGATCGTACCGAAAAGTTCGGGCAGTTCATTTGTCAGCAGTGTGGTGATGCCATTTGATGAGAAATGATCAACAAGGGAATGGACGTACTCCCTTCTCTTTATAGCATCGGAAAGGGCAATTATAAGATTTTCAACACCGTCAAAAAAAACTCTCTTGACATTATTTTTTAGGATGAATTCCTTTATCATCACTGCATGTTCATCCGCATTGAACAGCGCGGGCGGGAAATATATGAACTTTACCAGGTTTTTTTTCTGGTGTTCTTCGAAATCCCATCCGAAAGCCCTTGCGTTCCTGATTATCTTTTGAGGCCATTCCTCAAAAGAGATTATCAAACACGGCTCGCCTTTTGTTGCCCCTTCATTGATGAAATGCAGGCCAAAAATGGTCTTACCGGTCCCCGGGCTTCCTGAAAACAGGATTACATCATCCTTTAATAAACCACCGGTCAGCATCCTGTCCAGTCCTTCCACGCCTGAACTGACGCGAAGCGTTGATGCCGGCCTGTTGATATCAAGCTCGGGAAGCAACCTGGGAAATACTGTCATTCCATGACTGCTTATCTTATAAGAATGTCTTCCCTGGACATACTTTCTGCCTCGCATCTTTACGACGATCAGGTGCCTTTCACTTTTATCGCCGGTTATGGTCTCCGAGATATGTATCATGGCATCCGAGAGATAGCCGAGCGGGCTTTCTTTCAGGCTTTCGATGGTGAACTCACCTGTCAGGAGGACCAGCAGGTTCCAGCTTTTCATCCGTGTAAGGAATTCAAAAAGAAAAAGGCGCCGCTCAAAATCTTTTTCTTTCATATCCGCAAGGACTGATACCGGGTCTATGACTATTCTGTTCGGCCTGTACATCCGTATTTTTTCTTCGATAAATTGCAATACATTGGATGCATCTC
>CABMIA010000041.1 GCA_902386085.1 uncultured archaeon | reverse complement strand
GGAGATAGCAGTGGAAGTAGCAGTGGAAGTAGCGGTGGAAGTAGCAGCGGAGGTAGCAGTGGTGGTGGAGGTGCAGGTGGTGGCGAAACATCCGGTGAGAACTTCTCAAATATTATAGTGAGAGAGAAATATGACAGGGATATCTACATAAACAAAGTTACACAATATGCATTCACTCACCCTGAGAATCCCATAATATATGTCAATATAACAGCCAATGTTAATGCAGGAGAAACTATTACAACAGTGGAAGTGCTGAAAAGCACATCATCCTTTGTAAATTATTCTGTACCCGGTAAGGTTTATAAAAATGTTAACATCTGGGTTGGGACTTCAGGTTTTGCTGTGCCGAAGAACATAAAAGAAGCTGTGATCACATTCAGGGTTGAGAACTCATGGCTTAGTGGTATCAACATTAAAAGCAGCAATATAAAAATGGTAAGGTGGGATGGAAGTAAATGGAATCTGCTTGAAACGCCAGAAAAAACGAAAGACGATAAATATACTTACTTCGAAGCAAAGACAAATGCCTTTTCACCTTTCGCAATTACTGGAGTGGAAGAAGCAGCTTCATCGACAATACCACAGGTTATAGCACAACCTGGAGTTACTGGAGCTGTCATACCTAATTCAACGATTACTGGAGAAGCGCCTTCTGAAGGAGCACCGTCGGTAAACTTCGCTATTATAATTGCTGTGTTCGCTATGATCGGCATTGTTATAGCAGTTCATCTAAAAAGGAGAGGGAATTTCTAGGCTTCGTGATTTCAACTTATGGGTTCACATCCTGAGTATCCTGAGTGCCAGGTGAGCCGCATTCTCGCCGTTATCTATCCCGACGCACGCCACTGGAACCCCTTTAGGCATCTGGACTATTGATAAAAGGGCGTCCATTCCTCCGAGCTTTGCACTCACAGGTACACCGATAACTGGCTTTCCTGTACGCGATGCCACAGCGCCGGGAAGCGCTGCCGACAGCCCTGCGATCGCTATAAACACCTCAGCATCGCTCTTTGAGATGTAATTATCCAGCTCCACAGGGTTCCTGTGCGCAGAAAGGACGCGTATTTCGTAGTCCACTCCTTTTTCATCAAACACTTTTGCCGCGCGCTCTGCAACAGACCGATCTGATTCCGAACCTATCAATATCGCTACAGTTACCATAGCCCTGTAATTGCCGGTTAATCAATAAAACCTTTTTTAATCAAGATCAGACCCGGATTATTTTAAAACCGGGAATAACACGTTAATGAAGATACCAGGGAAGGAAGAACCTCCCCCTGAATCCTCATCCCGTCGTCAGTAATCATCTTCAAATGCCGTTTTTACATGCCTGTAGAACATTGACAGCCACATTGAATACTTTCCACCTGCCAGTGATCCGAAGTTGGGGAATGAATATTCATTAATATAATTCGAATCCTGCCCAAGCTCTACTGTATCCTGGAAATAAACCCCGATATTTCCGTTCTTATCAAAACCCAGTGAGATATTCATACGCTCCGTCTGCTGGTTCTGGATAGGAACAGATGTAAAATACCTGGGAACATATTTCATTATTCCTCTTTACTACAGTTTAAATAATGATAAACTGCCTTTGAAATGGCCTCTTTAATGGAGGACTCACCTGCTTTTTCCTTCAATGCAACCACGTCTTCCTGCGGTAGCACTGATTGGACATGAACTATCTTCATTTTATTTTCTCCTCCGTATGCCAATAAACATACCATAATCATGATTATAATTATAACCCTTGTAATGTATATAGTTTTCTATTATGCGCTATCAATAAAAAACGATTATAATGACCCAGGAATTTACAAGAAGAAGTTAAATCAAAATTAAAATCAATATAGCGATTTTTTTTTGGTTTTTTAATTTTTAAGGTATTTATACGATTTATTTCAGTGTTTAATTGCTTACAACAAATCATTTTGATTATGGTAAAAACACTGGAAAACGGTATTATTTCAATTTCATTACTAATGATAATATTAATATGTCTTGCAGCATATACTGCGATGTACATCTTGAAGCGATTATCTAATCCCTGATAAAACCAATCACGTATGACTTCGCTTTAAGCCTGTATTAAATATGTGTGCATAAATATATGATTGGCAGATTCAAATATGAGAACGAGATTTTCTACGGCGAAGTAAAAGATGACCGTGTCGTTGTTGATAGGGGACTGTACTCTGATACGTTTTTGTTATCAGATCTACAGTTATTGCCGCCTGTCCAGCCCAGTAAGATAATCTGCGTGGGACTTAACTACAGGGACCATGCCAGAGAGCTGGATTTGCCGATACCAGATGAACCCGTCCTCTTTTTAAAGCCTCCATCCGCTGTTACAGGAAATCTGGGAAAAATCATCTATCCCGGTGTAAGCAGCCATGTTGATTACGAGGGAGAACTTGCTGTGATAATCGGTAAGCGATGCAAGAACATCCGTGCATCTGAGGCAGGCAGCGTGATAATGGGTTATACCTGTTTTAATGACGTGACCGCAAGAGACCTCTGGAAAAAAGATGTACAGTGGACGCGTTCAAAGAGCTTTGATACCTTCGCTCCTGTCGGGCCCTATATCGCAGACCCGACGCAGGATGTAAGCAGCCTTGCCATCAAAACAAGAGTGAATGGGATACTAAGGCAGGATTCCAACACGGTGAACATGATTTTTGATGTACCGTACCTGGTCGAGTTCATATCGAGC
>CABMIA010000040.1 GCA_902386085.1 uncultured archaeon | reverse complement strand
TTTTACACTATCGGTTCGGTTTTTTCTTTGTGGAAAATGAGAAAATTACGAATGCCCAGAGGCAATGATAAAAATGCTATCTTTCAATTTCTAAGAAAGAATACAGACGCCATTTTGACGCCATAGATTTTAAACTTAAGTCTCCAACCATTTTATCACGTCAAAATGACATGGATTTTCACCCAAGTTGTGAAACTTTTTTTAAAAATCCGGTTTGCAACCGTTCTATCCAACATCTTAAGTTCTTTTGCTGCTGATTCACCAGATTATTTTAAATTTCATCAGAGTTCTATTTTTGAATTAAGTATAAATCTTTTGTTCAGACCTTTTTAAAAATTAGGACTGACCACCGATGAGGAACCTTAATAGCCTATCTCCTCCATCGTCAGGTAGCACGCCGGGTCATCTGCCCAGACATTGCCGTGTATCGCCTCTGCGCGCACCCTGAAATTCCCGTTGCAGATATCGAACCACTTGCACCGTGCGCACCTGTCTGCGTTGGCTTTTATAAGTGGCTTCCTGTTCTTGAGGCCGGCCATGAGAGAATTGCCCGTATCTGTCCATATCTCGCTGAATTTTCTTTCCCTGACATTGCCGAAGGAATAATGTCTCCAGAACTGGTCGGCATGCACCGAACCGTCCCATGAAACACAGGCTATGCCGATGCCTGAGGAATTGCCCTGGTTCATCTGGAGTAGTTCGAACACCTCCTTTGCTCGGTCGGGGTCTTCTTTCAGGAGGCGGAAATAAACATAAGGCCCGTCAGCATGGTTATCCACAGTCAATACCTCCATCGGGAAGCCTTTTTCGTGCAGCGCTTTTGTCCTGTCCATAATGAGGTCAAGCGTTTTGCGGCTTTCTTCGTGCGTGAGGTCTTCGTTGACCAGTTTTGAGCCGCGCCCTGCGTATACCAGATGGTAAAAGCACACGCGTGGGATATTCTCTTTCTCAAGAAGGTCGAATATGGCCGGAATATCCTTAACGTTCTTCTTATTAACTGTGAAGCGCAGCCCAACTTTAATTCCCTCTGCAAGGCAGTTGCGCATGCCCTGGAGCGCAAGATCAAATGCGCCTTTCATGCCCCTGAACTTATCGTTAGTCTCCCTTATGCCGTCCAGTGAGACGCCCACATAGGAAAGCCCTATTTCTTTCAGGACTTTGGCCATCTTCTTATCGATCAGCGTCCCGTTCGTGGAGATGACGGCGCGCATCCCTTTTGACCTTGCGTACAGTGCAAGTTCCGGAAGGTCGGGGCGCATCAGGGGTTCGCCGCCTGAGAATAGGATGACTGGCGCGCCGAATGACGCAAGGTCATCGATAAGCTCTTTCCCCTCCTGTGTCGTGAGTTCGTTCTTATACTCTATATCCTTTGACTGGGCATAGCAGTGGACGCATTTAAGGTTGCATCGCCTGCCCATGTTCCAGACCACTACAGGTTTTTTGTCCTTTGAGAACTGCAATAAATGTGATGGAAGCTTCGCAGAATCGCGCCCGTACCTGAGCGCGTCAGAAGGCTCAACCGTTCCACAGTACAGCTTTGAAATACCTATCATCCTTTTTCTCCTTTGTTCGATATGTTACGAATATTCACCGTATTTAAATATGGGGTATTAAAGATTTGCCTGGCAGTCCCCGTATTTCATTTCGGGGTCTTCTTCAAAATCTATGCTTAATCCTTTTCGTTCATCAAATCCAATCTTTATAGAAGATGTGTTTTCTGCAAGTTCATTCGCAATATGAACTATGATTCCTTCCTGCCTGTATGTAACGTCTCCTGAGAGAGCTTTTTTAACAGGGGTTATCTCAAATTGCTTGCAGCAGCCGCCGCCGCTTATAAATATACGCATTGCAGGAGCATTCTCCTTCGCCAGGGCTTTTTTCATGAACTCGATAGCCCTGCGGTCTATAAAAAGTTTGCTCATTTGTGTCTAAAATGATTTAAGATTAATAAAAATGCTTCTGTTGCATATCAACTCAGGTAACTCCCATAATGATAATAAGCCGTAGTATCAATGAAAGCGCATGATTCCCCTGCATCTCTATCATGCCAGGCAGTGCGACCCCAAAAAGTGCACGGGTAAAAAGCTTGCCCGTTTCAATCTCGCTATACTGCATGATTCTCCCCGGACACTCCCGCGCGAAGCCATCCTTCTTGACCCTTTTTCCGAGCAGGCGCTTTCACCTGCCGACGATGCAGTTCATGGTATTGTGGTGCTTGACTGTTCGTGGGTTGAAGTGGAACGCGTTTTCCCTGTTCTTCAAAAACTGAAACTGAAACACCGCGCCCTGCCCTTCCTGCTCGCTGCCAACGCAGTGAACTTCGGGAAACCTTTCAAGCTCAGCACGGTTGAAGCTTTTGCAGCCGCGCTTTACATTCTTGGGGAGAAAGAGAAAGCTGCTCTCATTCTCAACAAGTTCAAATGGGGACCGGTATTCCTGGAGCTTAACCGCGAACCCCTGGATAGATATGCACAGGCAAAGGACAGCACTGAGGTTGTGAGGATACAGGGGGAGTATCTGGGTTAAATAAGATTCCTTTACGATTCGTAATCCACAGTTACTGCAGATTCTCTCACTGATGTCATATATTTTGATACTTCGACATGGACTGGATTGGCCTGGTAGGTTTTCATTTCTTCCATGGAATCAAATTTTGTCACAAGAGCAAGATCGTATGAACGCTCAGAATGAAGCACATCGATCCCGACCTCCAGATGGCGCAATTGCGGGATCTTTCCTTTCATGCCCAGCAGGACATCCCTTGCTTTTTGGACATTCTTTGCACTGCGGTCTTTCAACTTGAAAAGAACTATATGTATGATCATTTTTCCACCATCAATTTCCGGACAGGTTCAAGTATCTCATTCATATACTCGGCAGCCGCTGCCTTCAGATCCATCGGGTGGAGCTGGCGCGCCGCAAAATCAGATTCAAGCGCCCCATAACTGTTATAATGCAGGTCGCCGCCGTATTTTTCGGGGCGTTTCACAACTATTTCAGGGTAGCGGGGCATTATATGGTACTTGAAGAGGCTCAATATGGGGTTATCCTTTATCTCACCCTCCACGCAGAACGCCCCTTTCATTTTCTTTTTAATATCCTCAGGCGCATCATCCACTGAGATGTAATTGCCCTTGCTTGAGGACATCTTCTTGCCGTCAAGACCCGGGAGAATAGGGGTATGGATACATACAGGCGCCCTGAATCCAAGCTTCGGCAACTCTTCCCGTGCCAGCATGTGAATCTTCCTCTGGTCTATGCCACCCACAGCTACGTCAACATCAAGGTGGGCAATATCCAGTGCCTGCATAAGAGGATAAATCATTTGAGATACTTTGGGATCCTCGGCATTGCGGCTCACCTCATCCATGCTGCGCTTTGCCCTGTTTAACGTGGTGCTGCGCGCAAGTTTCAGCACGTCCAGCATGTATTCGGGCTCTAACTGGTATGATGATCCAAGGACGAAATTCGTATTATTCTCGTCAAGACCCAGAGCGATAAAACATCTCTTGTTATAATCTGCGATCTTCCTTACTTCGTCCATTGTTCCCTTTTCGTTCAGATATGCATGTATATCCGCAAGCAGCACGGTTAATTTAAAACCAGCCTGCTGGAGATCAAGGAGCTTGTTCACCGTGAGCACATGCCCCATGTGTATCTTCCCGCTGGGTTCATAGCCTGCGTATGCAGAGGGCTTTTTGTCCGAACTGATTAATGCTTCTAATTCCTCTTTTGTTACAATCTCTTCCGTATTCCTGGTAATTAGCGCTAATTTGTCCATGTTCGTGAACTCCGTTTGGCTTCTGCGGTTCTATGCTAATCAAACACATATACTCTGCGGATTGTAAGGGCTGCCTCTTTCAACATTCAGTAACCATATGCCGATAATATGATTGAATTGGAAATCCGACATAAGATTTATATTCCGAACTGCACCATAACCGTGAATTAACAGTTAAGGAGAATACAGTTACAGATTGTTACGTCAATTAAAAATCATATTTTTTTTATACTTGCCAGAGGTATTAGCCATTGATGGAACGACAGAATAGCGATTTTAAGATATCATATTTCTCACTGGGGGATGTGCTGGTTCTGGGATTGATGATTGCTGCAGGTCTTTATTTTATCATCACCTCTGCCCTGAAGATCTCTGACCTTGTTTTTGGTACCATGAATACTTTTGACCTGTTGCAGAGCATACTGGGAGCTATAGCCGGTTATGGCTTCCTTTTCGGGGCTTACAGGTTTATGACAAAATCAACGTTTCTCAAAGCAATTGCTGACAGCATATTTGTGGAAGTTCTCTATGACAGGCTTGAGCCCCTGCTTGCAGATATCGCAGAAACAAAAGCAGGTTATGATATCCTCAATGAAAGGATAGATAATTTAAATTATAATGTAAATGATATCAGAAAAAGCATAGAACTTGGAAAGACAAATCCATCGAACAATCTTGTTCCGGTGCAGTTTGCCATAAAGAGCATTACACATCAGTTCCATTACACGATGCTGACCACAATCACGCTTGCGATGTATATTTTCATGGTGTACTATCCCCAGTGGTATGTGCCTTATATGAGCCCGCTCACGTTTGTCCTGTGGTGGGCCCTGATAACATCACACCATGACCTCTGGGAGGTGCCGAAAGCATGGTACTGGGTTGCGATTCCATTATTGTTTATACCACTATATACAATCCTGTTCACTGCCTTATATTCGGCAAATGCCATGTTTGGAACCATGTATCTTGGACTGGGGGCATATGCATTATCGTATTACATCTGGTGCGAGCATGCAACGAGGGGGATCCTGCCGTTTGGTATAGGGGAGAGAATACATAATATAAAAACGATGTTGAAACAGGCGCAGGATACGGAGATAAAACCACTTCCACAACCACAATCTGCGGTATTCAAGCCATATTATATAGGTATTTTGATGATAATGTTTTCAATACTTATATTTGCGGTCTCGATGGTGGGTTACATGATAGAACACAAATTCCTGAATATTTCATGGCAGATGATAGGATTGGATATTACCTGGCAGCCCTTATACTCTTACGTCACGATTTTGCTTGGCATATCGCTTCTTGCAGCGGGTTATGTATTTGTGGTAAAGTTCCGGGGATACAGATGAAAAAAATAGCAGTAGCTATTCTCATTTTTATCATGCTGCTGCCTCTTGCGGGGGCGGTCGTGGAAGAAGATTGGGGTAAGTACACGCGCATAGATGAAACAAAAAGAGATGCTTCCGGTAATAACGTAACCCTCTCGTGGTTAAAAAAAAGTTACACCAATGAAAACGGGAATTATACGGTTACAGTAAGTGATTTTGATGCACAGGGCATCGTAGTTCTCGATGTAACTTATAAGGGAAAGAGCGAAAAAATTCTCCTGCGCGGTGAATGGGATGCTAACGGGACGCGATTTATTGCGGATCGCGCAGAAGCCTTTAATAAGACCATGTTCCTGACACTCAACAGGATAGTATCCCCTTCCGGGGTTTTTGCATGCTGCCCCGAAGCCGAGATCAATATTGACCTGATCAGGCCTGAACTTTTCCTTGAGTTTAAAAAAGATACCAGAAATTTCACCACGAGTTACCTTCTTGTTAATCCGTTCGCCAACTGGACGTACGATCCATATACCGACCCCACCAGTAATTTATCCGAGAATACGACCATAAACGTAGAGGAAACGGTCAATTCATACCACATGAATGAAGATATACCCATTGAAATAGAAATAACAAACCACGGAGATGCAGAATCCACATTTACCGAGGTTTTTATAGACACCGATGGGCTGCAATTCGACTACGGTTATCCGTATTACCAGTTGCCGACGATGGCAGGAGAGAACCAGCAAAATTTCATTGCCCCGACAAACCAGACATTGAAACTGAAGCTTAAATTCCCGCAACCCCCAACAAAACTTAATTACACAGTGCATGCCTACGTGAAAGGAATGAAAGGAGATACGACATATTATTACGATGATACAACTGACATCACGCTGCTGCCGTCTGTAACTGTGACAAAATCAGCGACAAAGGAAAGCATGCTGGTTAGCAGGAAAGACATAGAAGACATATACCCTTCCGTTAACCCGGATGAGATATCAAAATGGCTGACTGTCGGGGACATCTATGTAACACTCGGGGTAACGAACTACCAGAACCACGAAATAAAGAATATAAAACTTAACGACACTCTCAACAGGCAGTTTACAACTGAAAATGGATCGCTGAACTGGTCATTTGACCTGAAACCTTTTGAGACAAAGGAGTTCAAATATAAGCTTGATGCCACCAGGCCAGGCAGGTTCACGCTCCCTCCCGCCCTTTTATCCTATTCCGAAATGAATATGCCATGGTGGGTAGTTTCGGACACCCCTTCAGTACAGGTGCACGGGCCATGCGTGCAGGTTTTTAAAAGACCGGACAAACCAGTACTCAACATCGGAGAGAACACAACCATTACCTTAACGTTCAGGAACAGTGGAGACATGCCCTCAAAGGTCAGGATCAATGATAAACTTCCAGAGAACGCTACTTTCCTTCAGGGGAACATGTATTACGAAGGAATTGTACTCCCCGGAGATTCGCCTGCAATTTCCTATGCGATCCTGATGGATAAGGAAGGCCAGACTACGCTCCCGGATCCGGAAGTCCAGGTCAATGGTAAAGAGAATAGCTGTGGCCAAACCATATCGGGCAGCATCCTTGTCAAAGAGCTTGCGCCCTCGCCGCCTGCAACCATCCAGATCCCCGCCGAAACTCCGCAGCAGGATCAGGTGCCAAAGCCCGTTGAAAGCAACTGGCTTGAAGGAGCAATCCCGGCCTTGATGCTTGTTCTTGCTATTATGGTACTATTCATTTTACAAAGGTCATAAATAAAGAAGATGTGTCTTTAATGCCAGAATTCCGAAATCCGCCTGAGAATAACCTCGATACTGTATAACAAAAGTGCCGCGAACAGGAACAAAGGCCCGAGATCGACGGTTTCCTGAACGATTCCCGTGTTCCTGTTCCTGATATCCGGAATTAATAAGGCTATCCCGGATTGATTGTAGACCTGTCCTCCTCCTGCTCTTATGAGCTGATCTAACAATTCATTGTTGCCAAGTTCCCTGTACTCTGAAGGTACGTTCACTGCTATCGTATAGCCTGAGAGATCATGAAATCCGGTCGAATTCAGGTTTAATCCGGCACTGTAAAGC
Source organism: uncultured archaeon (assembly GCA_902386085.1). Taxonomy (GTDB): domain Archaea; phylum Halobacteriota; class Methanosarcinia; order Methanosarcinales; family Methanoperedenaceae; genus Methanoperedens. The sequence continues at coordinate 1,375 of CABMIA010000040.1, read as the reverse complement.
CGCTCGCCGGTTCTTGCGAACGGTATCCGCTGGCCGTCAAAGGTTAAGTCCGGATCCCTGTCTGAGTAAACATCGACCTGGATTGGCTTGCCGATTTCCCCATCCTGGGCCTGGATTTCAAAACCCTGTGACGGATCACCTATTGCGTAATTAGTCATGGAAGTGATGATCTTAGAATTCTCATTCCGGTATAATTCAGGTGCCCAGGCATTTCCGTTGTCCACGGTTAGCGAAACCACTCTTCCAAGCCCGAATCTCCATGTACTTACCACCGGATTTCCATTCGAGGTCATCAAGAGCGCCTGTGCGTTCTTTTTTGCGAAAACACTGTTGTAACCGTAAACAGTGGCATTAAGCGTTAAATCCCTTGTTATAAAATGTCCGCTGTTGATTATAAGCAACGGGTAACCATCCGTTCTTTTTTCAGTTTTAGTTTCACCGGATAACAACCCTATTCCATGAGCCTGATCCCGCCGCAGGTACTCGCCCCCGCCCGCCGCCGCAAGCGTTTTCATGAAGTCTTCATCAGTATCCCCTCCCACCCCCACGGCATTGAGCGTAATCCCTTCGCTCTCCATTGAATGAGCGGCAGCCAGTGAAGACTCGCTATCTGCAACGATGCCGTCCGAAATTACGATAACGTTTTTGCCGCCTTCAAAATCTTTTATCATATTCCGGGCTTCGGCCAGCGCAGGAGCAAGATGCGTGGTGCCTCCATAACGAAGCCGCGAGACGCTATCTTCAACACCCGACTTGTCAGGATAGCGTCCAAAAGAAACAACTGTATGCGGCGCATTGTTAAATGCGATGATCCCTAAAAAATCATCAGGATTAAGATCTTTCAGGATTTGAAGTGCAAGTCCTTTTTCTATGCCAAGCTTCGGGTCAACACCTGACAATTCTCCAGTGCTTCCCGATATATCCACGAGAAGTACGACACCTGTATTTTTACGAGGAAATGGGGTGCCGCCTGCTTTTACCGGCAGGAGTTGCTCGAATACCGGCAAGTTTCCGTAATCCCGGTACGCATGTGCTCCACCAACGACAATAAGCCCTCCCCCGTTTGCAACATAATCGCCAAGAATTGCCGCATCCTCACCCGACAACTCTGATGCGCTCACATCGTCAAGCACAACGGCCTTGCAGGAAGCTGCAGCTTTGAGGCTGGATGTGGTATCAACCGAGTACGATTCGGTAAGCATCCGGGACAATGGAGAGTTTTCTTTTGACATTAACAGTACCCTCGGCTTCGGCACTACATGAACAGACCTGTAAAAAACGTTATTCTGTGGAAATTCATCCCCGCTGTCAGGAAAAAGCTCTGCTTTGACGGTGTGAGAGCCCGCGGTATTGAAAGAGTATGTGAAAAGAACCT
>CABMIA010000039.1 GCA_902386085.1 uncultured archaeon | reverse complement strand
GTACGTGCGCGAATACTTCGGGAAAAAGAATATCGGATATTTAGGCTTCCTGTATAACATTTTTATTCTTTCAATGATAATTGTGGTCAGAGCAAGAAATGATGTCATGTTCCTCATAGTGTGGGAACTTATGTCACTGGTATCCTTTTTCCTGGTGATATACGAGCATGAAAAACCCGAAACCAGGAAGGCCGGGTTCATTTATATCGTGATGACGCATATCGGGACAGGATTCATACTCCAGTCGTTCCTTATTCTTGCAGGTTCAAGCGGCAGTTTCAATTTCGATACATTTGTCGGAGCAGGTTCGAGAATGACCCCGCTCCTTAAAGACCTCGCATTCCTTTTCGCGCTCATAGGTTTCGGCGCCAAAGCAGGTATCGTTCCCCTTCATATCTGGCTCCCCTACGCCCATCCCGCAGCCCCTAGTAACGTATCTGCCCTCATGTCAGGCGTGATGATCAAGACAGCCATCTACATGTTCATCCGAGTTTTCTTTGACTTCCTCGGCGCCGGTGTCCTGTGGTGGGGTTTCCTCGTGTTTTCTATCGGCGCACTCTCATCGGTCCTGGGCATAATGTATGCGGTTGTTGAACCTGATATAAAACGGATGCTTGCGTACAGCAGCATAGAGAATATAGGGATAATACTCCTCGGAATAGGCGCATCGATGATCTTTATTGCAGAAGGGCAAAATAGCCTGGCAGCCATCGCGGCTATCGCTGCGCTGTATCACCTGTTGAACCATGCCGTGTTCAAAGGACTGTTATTCATGGGCGCGGGCTCGGTTATATTTTCAACCCATACAAAAAATATCGAGAAACTCGGGGGCCTTCTCAAGAAGATGCCAATCATGGGCTTTTTTTTCCTGATAGGCGTGCTTTCAATCTCAGCCATGCCGCCTTTTAGCGGTTTCGTGAGTGAATGGCTCACCTTCCAGTCACTACTTATGAGTTTCAGTTCAGGCGATTCCCTTGTCAGGATAGTGCTCCCGGTCGGAGCCGCGGTCCTTGCCCTCACCGGCGCCCTTGCAGCTTTCTGTTTCCTGAAGACTTTCGGTATAGGCTTCCTGGCCCTCCCGCGAAGCGAGAACGCAGAACATGCAAAAGAGGCAAACATGCCAATGCTGCTCGGGATGGGGATTTTTGCAATATTATCGGTGCTGCTTGGTATCCTTCCCTTTTACGCCCTTCCCTTTCTTGGCAGGATCACGCAGGCTTTCACAGGGTCAGGAATTTCCTTATCGCAGGGCGTCTTAGGCTCGATCGTCATGCCTGTCGGCCAGATATCTGTCTCGACACAGGGGATGGCGCTCCTGATGCTTGCGATTCTTCCGCTCCCGCTTATAATTACGTTCATGTATAACGGCAGGAAGCATGAGACCTGGGGATGCGGACAGCCCGTTTGCACGGCAAGGAATGAATATACGGCAACAGCGTTTTCAAAGCCCGTACAGATGTGGTTCAAGAACATCTACCGCCCGGTCCGGGAATTGCGGACGACATATTCGGTCTCGACGTTTTTCAAGGAATCCTTCAGGTTCGAATCGCAGATAGAACAGGTATTTGAACGTTATCTTTATACACCCGCAGTGAACGGCGTTCTTGCAAGATCAAGAGTATTGAAGTCGATCCAGACAGGCAGCATTCATGCATACCTCTCCTACATCTTCGGGACGCTTGTAATTCTTATGATATTTGTAATACTTGGAGGCAATCAATGAACCCTGTTGCTATTGTGATTTTCCAGATAATTGTAATAATAGCACTCTCCCCGCTCTTGAGCGGCATAATGAAAAAAGTAAAGGCCTTCTTCCAGATACGAAAGGGACCCAGCATTTTCCAGCCTTACTACGATATAGCGAAACTCCTGCGGAAAGATTCGGTGGTATCTGAGAACGCGTCATGGATTTTCCATGCTGCACCGGTCATTTCATTTGTAGCAGTACTTACAGCAGGTCTGCTTATCCCGATTTACATCTCGGATATGCCTCTGGGATTTGCAGGCGACCTGATCGCGGTCGTATATCTTCTGGCCCTTGCCCGTTTCTTTACCGCGCTTGCTTCACTTGATACCGGAAGTTCATTTGGCGGGATGGGAGGAAGCAGGGAGATGTTCGTGGCATCGATGGTTGAGCCTGCCATGATGCTTTCCATATTTGCGATAGCGCTCAATGTAGGTTCAACCAACCTCAGCTATATTTCCCAGACCGTTTCATCGATGGGCTTAACTGCCATATCGCCGTATCACCTGCTTGCATTCGTGGCGCTTTTCATAATCGCGATAGCAGAGACAGGAAGGATACCTGTGGATAATCCGGCCACGCATCTTGAACTCACGATGATCCATGAAGCCATGATACTTGAATATTCAGGTAAACAGCTTGCTCTTGTTGAGTTTGGTGCAATGATGAAGCAATTACTGGTATTTGCACTGCTTGCGAACATCTTTTTCCCCTGGGGCATAGCATCATCGGGCGTAACAGCGGCAGGAATAGCCGTGGCTCTTGCGGTATTCGTAATAAAGATCGGGATACTGGGGGCTGCATTGGCGATGGTCGAGACATCGACCGCAAAGTGGAGGATGTTCAGGCTGCCTGATCTCCTCTCGGTGTCCCTCATGCTCTCGTTCCTTGCCCTTGTCTCGTTCATAATAGTAAAAGGAGGATAGAATATGTCTGAAATCATCTTCGGTTCCAATATTATGCAGTTGCTTATCTCTCTTATACTCGTTTCGACTTTCATGATCCTGGGTTCCACGCGCCTTTATTCATGCGTGAGAGCCTTCGGGATACAGTCATTACTTCTGGCATGCGTTGCAGGGATAGTGGCGTATTCGACCGGAAAATCCGATATATATATTGTCTCGGCCCTGACCCTGGTAATAAAAGCGCTTGTTATCCCTTACATTTTCATATATATAATCCGCGAGATCAAAGTCAAACGGGAGATCGGCCTGTATGTGGGCATATCGCCTTCACTTATAATAGGCGGCATACTTGTCGTCATCTCATACTATCTTATCCGCTCTATTAACCTGATCACAGAGCTGTCAAGTTTTGCCCTTTCGGCGTCAATGTCGCTTGTTTCCATCGGGCTTTTCATCATGATCAGCCGTAAAAAAGCAATAATGCAAATGCTCGGCATACTGATAATGGAGAACGGGCTCTTCCTCGGGGCGATATCCCTGACGTACGGCATGCCCCTGCTTGTTGAACTTGGCATTTTCTTCGACGTTTTGATAGGCGCGCTGATCATGGGCATCCTGATATTCAGGATAAACAGGACATTCGAGAGCATAGATACGGATATGCTTAAAACCCTGATAGGTTGATACCATGATCGAATATCTTCTCCTTGCCCCGGTAATTACGTGCATACTATGCTTTTTCGCAAAATCGAGAAAACAGGTGGAAATGGTGAGCCTGACCGGTTCGATAGCCACACTTCTTCTCGGCCTGGTACTGGTGGCTGAGGTTTACAAGAACAATATAATCATATCGTGGACCAATGCCCTGTTCGCAGACACGTTCAGCGCTTTCATTGTCCTCATTGTTTCTATCGTGGGTTTTGTGGCTTCGCTTTACTCTGTGGGTTACATGGGACATGAAATGGAGCACGGTGCGATGGATTTCAGGAGATTAAGGATATACTACGGGCTTTTCCATATTTTCATGTTCACAATGCTGCTTGTAGGGGTGACGAATAACCTGGGTCTCTGGATCGCAATAGAAATGACCACCCTCGTCTCCGCGCTCCTGATGATCCTGTACTCGAAAAAGTCCTCTGTCGAAGCGGCATGGAAATACATGATCATATGTACTGTGGGTATCACGTTTGCCCTTTTCGGTACCATACTAACTTACTTTGCCGCGGTCAGGATACTGGGCGAGAGCGGGGATGCGCTTAACTGGACATCGCTTGTTTCTGTTGCTGACCAGTTCGACCCGACTATAATGAAACTTGCATTCATTTTCATCCTCATCGGTTACGGAACGAAAGCCGGTCTTGCGCCCATGCACACCTGGCTCCCTGATGCCCATAGCGAAGCTCCAACGCCTGTAAGCGCGCTTCTCTCAGGCGTGCTTCTTAACTGTGCGATGTACGGCATCATCAGGTTCTACACCATTGCGACAAAATCAACAGGTACGGCTTTTACAAGCAACCTGCTTATCATATTCGGTCTCCTGTCACTCGGAATCGCGGTACCTTTCATTCTCCTCCAGGAAGACTACAAGCGGCTTCTTGCATACTCAAGCGTGGAACATATGGGAATTATCGCTATAGGTATCGGCTTCGGAGGGGTTTTTGGCATCTTCGGGGCCATATTGCACATGTTCAACCACGCGATGACAAAATCCCTCATGTTCTTCGGCGCAGGGAATGTGCTGCTGAAACACGATACTAAGGAGATATTCAATGTGAGCGGACTTGTGAAATCGATGCCATATACCGGCGCCATGTTCGTGATCGGCGGGCTTGCCATCACAGGTTCCCCGCCTTTTTCCATCTTCATAAGCGAATTCACAATACTTGCGGCAGGGTTCTCACAGGGGCACATAATTGCAGCAGTGCTGTTTCTCATTTTCATCATAATGATATTTGCAGGCTTTTTCAACAATGTTAGCAGGATGGCTTTCGGGATGCCAAAACCCGGCATTGAAAAAGGCGAAGTGAGCAGGTGGACGCTCAGCGCCATGGCTGTATTGATTGTGTTCGTGATCGTGCTTGGAGTTTACATCCCGCCTTCATTTTACGAGATGATCATGAAAGTCGTGGAAATTGTGAGATGATACCATGAATGAGCACACAGATGCGGTCAGAAAAGATTTCAAATCCGAAATTCTCGATGAAAATATTTCAGGCAGCGAGACCTATTTCAGGGTGAAAGAAGATGCGGCGGTGAGAATCTGCGATCAGTTGTATCACCGAATGGACTGTGCCCTCGTTTCCATTTTCGCCACGGACCGGAGAAAAAAGGAAGGATGCTTCAGGATACATTATCTGTTCTCTTCCGAAAACCAGTTGCAGAACGACCGGGTTCAGACTGCAAACGGCTTCATAATAATACAGATAGATATCGCTGAAAATGCACCGCATTTCCACTCCGTCACATCCAGGGTCCCGGCAGCCAACTGGTATGAAAGGGAGATACAGGATATGTTCGGTTTGATACCTGTCGGACACCCGGATCCAAGGAGGCTTGTCAATTTTGAGGACTGGCCTCCGAAATCATACCCGCTGCGCAAGGATTTTGATATCAGGACAAAACCTGAGCGCGTTAAAGGAGAATATACGTACCGCAGGGTGGAAGGAGAAGGGGTGTATGAAATACTCGTGGGACCCGTGCATGCGGGAGTTATCGAACCCGGACATTTCAGGTTCAGCGTGGCAGGGGAACCCGTGCTCAACCTTGAAATAAGGCATTTCTATACGCATAAAGGCGTAGAAAAACTCTTTGAGAACATAACCCTCGACAAAGCCGTATTCCTTGCAGAACGCATATCCGGAGATAACTCGGTGGCGCATGTCGTGGCATTCTGCCAGGCGGTTGAAAAGATCGCAGGCGTTGATATCCCACCCCGCGCAAGGTATGTCAGGACAATCCTCATGGAACTTGAGCGGCTGTATAATCACCTGGGCGATATAGCAGGGATCGCGACCGATGTGGCGTATGCCTTCGGCGCAGCGCACGCAAACCTGCTTAAGGAGGAGATATTGCAACTGAATGAAATAGTTACGGGGAGCAGGCTTCTGCGGGGTATGAACACCATTGGCGGCGTCAGGCGCGATATAGGCGATAAGAAAGATATAATCTCACAAAAACTTTCAGCCTTCAGGAACGATTTCAGGGAATTGATGGATCTTCTCTTTGCCTCGCCGTCGGTTGCGGACAGGATAGAAACCACGGGGCGCATCTATAACGATATAGCAAAGGGATTGCATGTCGTGGGCCCGGCAGCGCGCGCATCAGGAATCGACAGGGATACACGCCGCGACCATCCCTACGCAGCGTATCCGGATCTCAAGTTCAAGGTGCCTGTACTCAAGGCAGGGGATGTGAACGCAAGGACAAGGGTACGAGCAGATGAAGTGTATGAATCGATCGGCATAATCGAGCAGGCGCTCTCCAGGCTTCCTGATGGCGATATTAAAATAAGCGTGAAAGAAATCCATGACGGGTATGCCCTGGGATACACGGAAGCCCCGAGAGGAGAAACACTCTACTGGGTAATGATCGAGAATAACAGGATCGAACGATGCAAGGTGCGCGACCCGTCGTTTTGCAACTGGCTCGCGATAGAGTATGCGGTTCTTGATAACATCGTTCCTGATTTCCCGATTATCAACAAAAGCTTAAGCTTATCGTATTCAGGCAATGATATGTAGGTGGAAGAAATGTTCGATATCCTTAAGAAGACTTTAAAAACAGGCACTGTAACTGTGAATTATCCAAAGAAACCAGATATTGCACCTGCGGGATTCCGGGGAAGACCTGAAATATTATCTGATAAATGCACTTATTGCGGCGAGTGCGCTAGTGTCTGCCCGCCGGGTGTTATCTGGCTTGAGGAGGGAATGAGCGAGAAAACGCTAACATTATCGTACTGCGGGTGCATTTTCTGCGGACGATGCGAAGAGGTTTGCCCTGAGGGGAGTATCAGGCTTACGCAGGATTATGAGCTTGCATCAAAAACAAAAGATGCCCTTCTTACAAGTACGTCGAGGAAGTTATGACAGTCGAAACTGAAATCGAGATCATGGGGCAGCATCTCAACGAGAGGATTAAAAAAATATTTGGCAGATCGCTTCACATACGCGAGGTGGATGCGGGCTCGTGTAATGGCTGCGAGGTTGAGGTCAATGCCTTATCCAACCCCATATACGACATCGAGCGCTTCGGTCTCCATATCGTGGCATCCCCGCGCCACGCGGATATGCTGCTCGTCACAGGACCGGTGACGCGGAACATGGAACTTGCGCTCCTCAAGACCTATAACGCCACGCCCGAGCCCAAGCTTGTTGCAGCGATGGGGTCGTGCGCATGCAACGGCGGAATTTTTGGCAACACCTATGCAAGCGGTGGCGGCGTGGACAAATTTTTGCCAGTGGATGTGTACATACCCGGATGCCCGCCCAGGCCGCAGGCAGTGATATTCGGGCTGATGGTCGCTCTTGACAAGTTTGATCAGAAAATTAAGAGAATGGAGGTAAAGGCATGACAAAGTACGAGATTCTGGTAGCCACCGATGGCTCTGAATATGGAAGGAAAGCGGAAATTGCGGCGATGAAGGTCACGAGGTCATATAATATCCGCATTGCTGCGATCTATGTCGCTGTGGGCAGCAAGGACTCGGAGCGCGAGGAGCGCGTGGCAAAAGGCGAAGAGGTGTTGAACCGCGTTGTGGAGACAGGCGCAAGCATGGGAGTCGAAGTGAATAAAATCCTTGTCGGGGTGAGCATGCAGCGCATGCCGCAGCAGGGCGCTATGGCCGATACGATAGCAAGGGCAATACTTGATGCCGCCGACAAATACAAGACGCATACCATCGTGCTGGGCGGCAAAGGCGAGAGCGAGATCAATCCGGAACTCGGGAGCGTGGCGCTGGCTGTGGTGAAGAAGGCCAAGTGCACGGTGCTGGTGGCGAGATAACACATAGCATTTTGCTTTGCCACTGCCTCGGAAGTAACGGACCTCGTGATGAATCATGAGGCATCTCCGCGCGGGTGCATGAGGTTTTCTATCGCTGATTATCGTTTAGGTTGTATCGAAAATGGGGCACAATGTTAGCAAATCTTCCAAATAATGTTTAGGTACGTTTATATAGAGTAATATTCTTATGTAAAAAGTAATTCAATAGAAATAGAATTAATTATATACCAATATGGAGATAAAATGGAATTGGTGGGACGAGACTTTATAGATTATGTTCGTGAAGTGAATTTTGGAATAGGTCTTTCCACTGAAAATTTATCTGAAAAACAAAAAGCTTCTTTTGATTGTAATTGGAAATTTCAAGATGATGCCGCCAAACTTTTAACAGAGATCCATGCTAAAAGACCTCATTTTATTCTTGAATTAATTCAGAATGCTGAAGATAATGACTACTTGGAATATGTGAAACCCAAAATTAAACTTATTATAACATCCAACGAATTAATAATTCAAAATAATGAAAAGGGATTCTCAAATAGAGATGTTTTAGGTTTATGTGGGATTGGTGATTCCAAGAAAGATAAGAAATCTGGATATATTGGAGAGAAAGGAATCGGTTTCAAATCTGTTTTCATGGTAACAGATGAACCACATCTATATTCCAATGGATTTCAGTTTAAGTTCAACTACAAAAAAGAGAATCCAAGAAGCATAATAGTTCCAGAATGGTTCGATGAAATAAAAAACCATGTTGACTTGGAACAAACAAATATTATTCTACCCCTCAAGTCAGAAAAAAAAGCTGAAATAATTAAGTATGTGGAACAAATAGATTCATCGGTTTTATTATTTCTCAGAAAATTGACTCTAATTGAAATTGAAAATTTGAAACAAGGTTTATCTGTAAGAATAGAGAAGCATGATTATAATGCAAATGTACAAATTTTAAATGGAACAAAAACAAATTATTGGAAAGTAATTAAAAAACAATTTGAACCAGAAATAATCGAAGAAAGACGTAAAGATATAGAAGAGACCGAAATAATATTGGCTTTCCCGCTCAATGAAGATCAAACTGCTGCCACATATAATGAGCAATTTGTTTTTGCATATCTTCCTGTACAGAAGTATGGTTTTAAATTCATAATCCAGGCTGATTTTCTTTTACCTGTAAGTCGAGAAGATATTCTTAAAGATAATGATTGGAATAAGTGGCTTAGAGATAATATTTGTTCTGTATTTTTACAGGCTTTGGAGAAATTTAAAAAAGATGAAAATCTTAAAAAGAGTTTTTATAATTATATTCCACTTAAAGCTGAAGCGGATGTTAAAGATGATTTTTTTACCCCGGTGGTTGGACAAATTCATAATAGTTTAAAAAAAACTGATTGCATCTTAACAGAATCAAAAAAAGAGACATGGCGAAAGCCAACAGAAGTACTTGATGCGGATTCCAAGATTAAAGAGTTGTTTTCTAACGATGATTTGAAATATTTCTTAAATAAAGAGTATATTTCTTCAGATTTAAAAATTAAGAAACCGATTTTGCTTGCTTTAGGAGTTGACTCCTTTAAATTTGATAATTTACTTCAATGCCTACAAAAAACAGAATGGTTAAATAAACAAAATGATGACTGGTTTATTAAACTATATACATATCTAAATAGCGAAAAATTAGATCAAGAACAAATCCAAAAGTTAAAAAAATTGAAGATAATACGATTGGAGAAAGATGGCGAATTAGCATCTAACTTAAACGAACCTATATTTTTTCCTTTAGAAAATAAAAGTGATTATGGATTTGAAAAAGAGTTGCGAATCATTAAAAGAACAATACTTGAACCTAAAGAAACAAAAAACAACATTGAAAAGTTTTTTGAAAAAATAAAAATACAAAAAGCTAAACCATATGAAATAATTGATGAACATATTTTGCCAATTTATGAAAGTAAAAATGATTCATCGAACTGGCAAATTAAAGATGATGCAGTGCTTTTGGGATACATAAATTATATCTTCGATAATTTAGGGTATTATGAAAAAGAAAGAAGCAAACGGCTGAATGCAAGTAAGATAAATGAACCTCCTCTTAAGCGTTTAAAGAATTCTTTAGTGATTAGGACTAATAAAACTTTTAATAATAAAAAGTATTATGACCGACCTGAAAACATATATCTTCCAAAAGTGTACGGCAATAAAAATGATTTAGAAACGTTATTTGGGCCTAATGAAGATATCCAATTTGTCAGCAAAAAATATATTGATTCCATCGTGAAAAAATATCGACATGAGAAACGCAAGAATAAAAAGAAGAAAGCGGAGATACGAAAAAAAAGAGAGACTGAAATTAATGTGTGGGGAGATTTTTTTGATAAAATAGGGATACTTAAAATTCCCAAAGTTATTTATAAATATGATAAAATCTACGATCCATTTTCAAATTTGGCCCAAGATTACGGTTATACTGGCTCCAAACTTCAATATAAATCGTACCTATCAGAAGAATATTTTAAGAATTCTATTAAAGCATTTGAAGAGATTACAGATTATAAATTAGAATTAGATATTCAAACCTTGAATACAAAGCAAAGGATACTGCTTCTAAAGATTATAGATGAAAATTGGGTTTATTATAAGGATTACTTCTCAAAACAGTTAGTCTATAAATATCGATATTCTCGAAAAGATTCTCGGTGGTCGACGATAGATCCAAAGGATTGCTACTTTAAATATACATTAATTAATACAGGATGGCTCCCCATCACAAAAAATATTGATCCTTTACCTAAATCTAACGAGGTATTTTTGGATAAACCCGGAACAAAAGCGATCTTAGGTGAGAGCGTTCCATATTTGGCGGTAGATGTCAAAAATCAAGAGTTCATTAAATCTCTAAAGATTAATTCCGATCCTACTGTGGAAGGAGTTATAAACCATTTAAAGAGTATCGTTCAGAACCGAAGCATAGATAAAGATACATTTATAAATCTATATGATTTTCTATCTAAAAATTATGAAAATAACCAAAACATCATCAAGACAGCCTTCACAGTAAATAAAATTATATATATTCCAGACACTCATCAATACTATTTTACAATTCGAGATGTTTTATGGAACGATTTAAGTGAGATTTTTGGGGATAATAGAGGATATTTACAGAAGCATTATCAGAAGCTCAAATCATTTTTTGTAGAAAAACTTGGTGTAAACGAAAAGGCAAAACCAAAGGATTATGCAAATATTCTATTAGATTTATCACAGAAAGAAAGGCTCGATAAAAAGGACGAAAAGATTATTATTGAAATCTACAATGAATTAAATTCGCATTTGAATCCAGATATTGAAGAGCATTTGATTTCGTCTGAAGATTGGTGGGATGATTTTATAAAGGAACCAATATTCTGGACAGACAAGAACCAATTTCGGAAAAATGATAATGATATTTATGTTAACGATAAACAAGAAATTTATGAACTTTTTAAGAATAATTCCCAAATAGCGTTTTTAAAAATTCCACAAAACTATCACCCTAAATTCCAATTTTTTATTAATTCCGCTAAAATATCTTATCTTTCTAAAGCCATTAGTGCAAATTTGGCAAATATTAAAACGGCTAAAAGTGAAAAAGAGTTAACGGAAAGGCTTCAAAGATTTTTCCCTTATATTCTCAGATATCTTTACTACTCAGAATATTCAACTTATGAAAAGCTTAAAAAATTAGGAATATATACTCACATAAATAATTTTATATGTTTTAGTGTTGAAAGGCTTCAGGTGAAATACATTCTAAATAAACAATTCGCTTTAATTGACCAAAAAGCGTTCTTTAATTTTGATGGGATGCTATACATCCAAAAAGATAGTTTAGAAGACTTTGATACTTTAGCAGTAACATTGTCGGAATTTTTAAAAACAAAAGGAATAGAAGACTTTTTGATTTTGCTATTCGAGAAGAATACTGATGATAAGATTGAGAAATTATTAAAAGCCAAAGGTATTCAAGAATTACCTGATGGGGAGAAAGAGGAACAGGAAAATAAATCAATAGAAGACCAGGAAGATGCAGTGGAAGGTACAGAAGACAGACGGCAGCCTGAACCTGAATCCCCAGGGGAGAAAGAGCAACAGAAAAATAAATCAATAGAGGACCAGCAAGATGCAGTGGAAGGTACAGAAAAAGAATGGCAGCCTGATTTTGATCCTGATGATGTCGAAGTTAAGTTTGATAAGTTTCAAAAGAAAAAATTCAAAGAGCCAAAAACATCAAATGGAAAAAACGGATCTAACAAAAAGTCATTTTCATCGGATGAAGAAGACGAAGTTACGGACAAATTAAGTCAAAAAGCAAAGAAAGCAATAGGCAAGTGGGGTGAAAAATATGCTTTTAAATTCTTGAAGAAGAAATTTTGTGCTAAATATTCTAACGGAAATATAGAAATATACGATGATAGTTTTATAATTAGATTTAATGGACAGGTAAAAGTTGAGGCACATTGGCTTAATAAATTTAAGGATGAAGGTGAGGGTTATGATATTGAAGTAATTGAAGATTCCAATAAAAAATATATTGAAGTTAAATCTACAAAAGCAGATGCTAAAGACTGGTTTGAGGTCTCAAGAAGACAATGGGAATTAGCTCATGAAGAGGGTGATAATTTCCATATTTATCGTATTTATAATGCTGGAACTAATAGAGCAAGACTTGTTGATATTCCAAATCCGAATAAGCTTTGGGAAGAAGGCGAATTAAATGCATATCCTATTAGAATCAAAATATAGAAGGTTCCGTTTCCTCCCACTATGGTATTTTTGTAATTTTATTTATGCCCATTTTTGGCGACGCAATTGTTATTCTGGCTCTAAACATTCCAACTGATGCACGAGAACACCTATCGTCTTCTGTCACTGGCGGTATACCCCGTACAAATGGTACGAGGCCTGTATCTATCGTTTTCTTCATTTTTCTCTTTTATGTTCATACGTATCTTGCTCAGAAATATACTTCTGCATGACATCCCTTCCCAACTGATCCATGATGTCTAATTTTCCATGATTTCCATTGATTCGAAAATATATCACTCAAGTCCCTTAATGAACTCGGTCAGCCTGTCGCAAGTTACCTTTCTCTTGGCTTCGCTGCATTTCTTGACCTTATCGAGAAGAGTGCACATCTGTTCGCGCGTGAGGTCATAACCCATTTTTTCCACCACTCCCTTCAGCGCCTTGCTCCCTGTATGCTTTCCTATGATTATTTCCCGCTTCCCGCCCACCATCTCAGGGGCAAAAAGTTCGTATGTCATAGGATTCTCAAGCACAGCGGCCACATGTATCCCTGATTCGTGCGAAAAGGCATTTGCGCCCACGATGGGTTTTGTCCTGGGAATCGGGATACCTGAATACTGTTCCACAAGTTTTGACAGCTCGGAAAGCATGCTCACATCGTACCTCTCGATACCGTACAGCACACGCAGGCTCACAAGCAGTTCCTCAAGCGAGGCATTCCCGCACCTCTCGCCGATGCCGTTGACCGTTGTGTGAAGCTGGAAAGCCCCTGCTTCGGCGCCGCTTATGGTGTTGGCGACAGCCATGCCAAGATCGTTATGACAGTGTATGCATACCTTGGTTTTCACGGATTTCTTGATCTCGCTGACAAGATAGAACGCAGTGCTGGGATTCAATATCCCCACAGTATCAGCTATGCTGACGTAATCCGCGCCGTGATCTTCTGCCGTCTTAAAAATATTTCTTAGAGTGTTGATATCCGTACGGGTGGCATCCTCGGCAGCGAACCTGACCGTAAGACCGTGGTCTTTTGCGTAGTCAAGCACGTCAAGCGCGCAGGATTGTGCCTCTTCAAAGGTCTTGTGGTACTTGTATTTCAGGTGCAGGTCAGAGGTCGCTATAAAAATGCTCACGAAATCCACATCGCAGCGAAGCGCAACATCAATATCCTTTGCCACCGCGCGGGCAAGACAGCAAATCCTGGCATCAAGCCCGAGATGAGCAATCTCTCTTACGATAGCTTCCTCTGTCGGCGAAACCACGGGGAATCCGGCCTCGATCACTTCGATGCCGATCGCGTCAAGTTTTTCGGCTATCGCGATTTTTTCTTCCCGCGTGAATACCACGCCAGGGGTCTGCTCCCCATCCCTTAACGTTACATCGCATATCTCGATCTTTTCAGGTTTCGGGTCAATGAATTGTATAAAGCTGTTCTTTGAGTAATCTGACATGTTTATCCGGGTTCATTAACCATGTTTATTCATTACTTATATCTTTCCTTTTTTCCACGCCGGAAAACCACTACCTACAGCGCACTATAACTGGTCGCGTAATAACCGGATATATGATACACAGAGAGAAAATATGCAAATGTCTATGTATCTTAAAACCCAACAAATAGCAAAATGCCAACCATAAGCGAAAATATACTGAGCAGAGCGTCAGGTAAAGCTGCAAGGGCAGGGGATTTTGTAATTGCAAACATAGATTATGCCATGGCGCACGACGGTACAAGTGTGCTTGCAGTGGCGGCTTTCAGGGAAATGGGCGCAAAAAAGGTCTGGGACCCGGCGCGGATAATCATACCTTTCGATCATATCGCGCCTGCAAACAATGAAACTGCTGCAAAGCTCCAGAAGGGGATAAGAGAGTGGATCAGGGAACAGGGGATCACCAATTTCTTCGACATCGGTGACGGCATCTGCCACCAGGTGCTTCCTGAGCACGGGTTTGCCCTGCCTGGAAAACTCATCATCGGCGCAGATTCGCATTCATGCACTTACGGCGCCTTCGGGGCGTTCGCCACTGGCGTTGGCGCAACCGACATGGCCGAGATTTTTGCAACCGGAAAACTCTGGCTCAGGGTGCCTGAGTCAATAAGGATAACCGTGGAGGGCGAACTGGCAAAAGGCGTCTCTGCAAAGGACATGACCCTTTACATCATCAAAAATGTGGGCGCGGACGGGGCAAATTATAAAGCAATAGAGTATTACGGCGAGGCGATCAATGGCCTGTCGATGGCAGAACGCATGACGCTGTGCAATATGTCCATCGAGATGGGAGCAAAGACCGGAATAATATCGCCTGATGAAAAGACCTTCGAATTCCTGAAAGGAAAAGCCAGGGAAAATTACGCGCCGGTTTATGCGGACAGCGACGCCCTTTACTCCGAAAAGTATGACTTCGATATCGGAAACCTTGAACCGCAGGTCGCAAAACCGCATGAGGTGGGTAATGTTTATCCTGTCGGTGAAGTGGCCGGAACCCCGCTTGACCAGGTTTTCATAGGCTCATGGACGAACGGGCGGTATGAGGACCTGGAAACTGTAGCGAGAATCTTGAAAGGCAAAAAGGTCAAGGTCAGGACTATCGTGCTGCCAGCCTCGCGCTCTATCCTGATAAAAGCCACAGAATCGGGTATAATAGCGACCCTCTTAAAAGCAGGGGCGATTATAGCGCCCCCGGGCTGCGGACCGTGCCTTGGCGCGCACATGGGAGTGATCTGCGAAGGTGAGACATGTCTTTCCACGTCCAACCGCAACTTCAAGGGAAGTATGGGAGCAGGCGGCCTGATATACCTCTCGTCGCCCGAGACTGCGGCTGCAAGCGCGCTAAGGGGAGAGATCGCGGATCCGAGGG
>CABMIA010000038.1 GCA_902386085.1 uncultured archaeon | reverse complement strand
CTGGCAATGATAGAATCGGTCGCAATTTACTGCTTTGTCATATCCATTATCCTGATTTTTGCCAACCCCTTCTGGAATTATGTGGTGGCAAAGACAGGAGGATAGAAGATAGTGGTGCAGATCGATTATTTCACTTTAACTGCCCAGATCATTAACTTCCTGGTGCTTGTCCTCTTATTGAGGCATTTCCTGTACAAGCGGATCATAAAAGCCATGGATGAGCGGGAAGCAATAATAGCTTCGCGGTTAAAAGAATCCGAACAAAAAAAGGAAGAGGCTGTTTCCGAAGCAGAATCCTATCGCAAAAAGCAGCAAGAGCTGCAGGACAAAAAGGAAGAGATGCTTGCACAGGTAAGGGAAGAGGTCGAAGCTTTGCGTAAAGACCTGATCCAAAAAGCGCGTGGAGAGGTTTTGGAAAGTAAAGCCAAATGGTTTGAGGCGCTCCAGCACGAGAAGGAATCCGTTCTTGCAGACCTGCGAAGGCGCACCGGGGAAGAGGTATATACAATAGCGCGCCGCGCCCTGAAGGACCTGGCAGATGAGGAATTAGAGCAGCACATTATAAATACCTTCATTAAACGCCTGCGCAGCCTTGATGAAAAAGAAAAAAATGCTATCTCCGGGCTATCCCGTCAGCAACAGGAGATCGTTATAAGAAGTACGTTTGAGATCCCGCAAAAGATGCGCCAGAGCATCCAGGAAACATTGCAGGGCAAGACCGGGGGTACCGGGATACGATTCATGACATCGCCTGACCTGGTCTGCGGGATTGAACTGGACGCCGGGGGCATGAGAATTAAATGGAGCCTGGGCAGCTATCTTGATGCGCTGGAAGAGGACATCTCCAGGGAGCTTGAACAAAGGGCTGCGGAAGGAGTAAAAGTGGAAAATGAGAAAAGAACAGGATAAAGAGCTGAAAGAGGTTCTTGAGGATACCTTAACAGACCTTGATCAGGTGCTGGAAAAGTACGAGCCGAAACTCCGGTTCCAGGAGGTAGGTGAAATATGGTCGGTTGGAAGAGGCATTGCCAGGATACAGGGTTTACCGAACGTGAAGTCCGAGGAACTTATCCGCTTTCCGGGCGACAGGCTGGGGATAGCCTTCAACCTGGATCCTGAAGAGGTCGCGGCAGTTCTCCTGGATGAAAGCGCGGATATAAAAGCCGGGCAGGAAGTCTACCGCACAGGGCGTGTTATGGACGTGCCAGTAGGCGAAGCGCTGCTGGGCAGAGTAGTGGATGCAATGGGCCGACCACTTGATGAACTCGGGCCCCTGCGAACTTTTGAGAGAAGACCGATAGAGCGCGAGGCACCAGGTATCATGGACCGCGCTCCCGTAACCGTCCCTCTCCAGACAGGGATCCAGGTCATAGATGCCCTTATTCCGGTTGGAAGGGGGCAGCGGGAACTGATCATGGGCGACCGGCAGACAGGGAAGACTGCCATTGGCATTGATACCATAATCAATCAAAGGGATAAGGGTGTTATCTGCGTTTACTGCGCTATCGGGCAGCAGGGTTCATCTGTGGCAAAAGTAATTGCCGACCTGCGCATGTACGACGCGCTGAAGAACTGCATTGTCGTGGTCGCAACAGGCGAGGATGCTCCGGGGCTCAACTTCGTTGCGCCCTACGCTGCTACAACCATGGCCGAGTATTTCATGGACAACGGGCGCGATGTCCTGGTCGTTTACGATGACCTGACCCGCCACGCGCGGTCTTACAGGGAACTTTCACTGCTCCTTCGCCGCCCCCCGGCAAGAGAGGCATATCCGGGCGATATATTCTACATCCATTCCCGTCTCCTTGAACGGTCGACCCATTTACTTGCAGGCGGCTCCCTGACCGCCCTTCCTGTTATCGAAACCGAGGCCCAGGATATCTCAGCGTATATCCCGACGAACCTCATCTCCATTACCGACGGCCAGATATATCTCTCTCCCAGGCTGTACGAAGAAGGTGTCCTTCCTGCGGTGGATGTTGGTAAATCAGTTTCGCGCGTCGGCGGTAAAACCCAGTTGGCTGCGTACCGCGCCGTTGCCGGCGACCTGCGTCTTTCCTATTCCCAGTTCGAGGAACTGGAGACTTTTGCCCGTTTCGGCACGCGGCTTGATGAGGAGACGCGCAAGATCCTGGCGCGCGGGCGGCGTGTGCGCGAGGTGCTGAAGCAACCCCAATATGATCCTCTCCCTGCTCATGAGCAGATAGCTGTTCTCCTGGCAGTGACATCGGGCGTCTTTGATGATATCCCGATCGAGGAGATAGCATCCGCGAAAAACATGATCCGGAAAGCGATCGGAATAAAGTTGCCTGAATTATACAGGCAAATCCTGTCGGGTGAAGAGCTAAGCAGCCGCGAGGAGCTTCTTGAGGTCTCAAGGAACGCATTAAAAAAGCAAGGGTCGGATGGAACAGCTTGAAATACTGAAAAGGAAGATGGAAAGCGCAAGAGAACTGCGGTCGCTTGTAAAGACGATGAAAGTGCTCGCCGCAGTGAGCATCCGGGAGTACGGGCAGGCTGTGGAGTCCCTTGTTGAATACAACAGGGCGATAGAAATGGGTCTCCAGATCGTGATGAGGAACAGGCCGGGTGAGATCGCGACAGGTAAGGAAATAAAGAAAAACCGCTTCGGTGCCGTTATTTTCGGCTCGGAGCAGGGGCTGTGCGGCAGGTTCAACGAGCAGATAGCGCAATATGCGATCGAAAGGATGGATGAGCTTAAAGTCAGGCAGGAGGACAGGACGATACTTGCGCTTGGAGAGCGTGTGATCGCCCGCCTTGAGGAAGCAGGCCAGAAAGTGGAGGAGCGTTTTTCTTTTTTCGGGAACCACTCAGGCATCACGGCTGTCATGCAGCAGGTGCTGGTCAAAATCGAGGAGTGGCGGCTGGAACGCGGGATCGAGCAGATCGTGCTTTTTTACAACAGGCCCGTTTCAGGGGCAGCTTTCAGTCCCAATATGCTGTATCTCCTGCCTCTTGACATGGAGTGGCTTCTCGGCCTGGAAAAGAAGGAGTGGCCCTCACGAACCCTGCCCACCTTTACCATGGACTGGGATGAGCTTTTCTCTTCGCTGGTCAGGCACTATCTCTTTTTCTCCCTGTACCGGGCTTTCGTTGAATCGCTTGCAAGTGAGAATGCGAGCCGGCTTTCTGCCATGCAGGTTGCTGAGAAGAATATAGATGAGCGCCTGAATGAGTTGAGCACCCAGTTCCACGGCCAGCGCCAGTCACGAATTACTGAGGAGCTGCTGGATATCATAACGGGGTTTGAGGCGCTGACGGGAGAGAAATCACGGGAGGGTTAGCTGTGGAGGCGCGGGACGGAGGGTGGGGATGGGGATTGAAGATTGATGATATTTCGTAATATAGAAAACTTTCAATTCGTGTTGGCAATGTTGTCTGATACAATATAATTTTTATATATATATTCAGATGAAGTCTGACGCAAAAAATATTAAGTTCTAATCATTAAAGTGGAGTTCATCTGCAATCTTAGTTGGGTCATTCTCAATCTTTGCATCAACAATGCCATCTTTATTAGTTAATATATAACTCCTAAATAACTTTTCTTGTTCCTTTACAGTATTAATATCATTTTTACGAGTATCTAAAGCATAACCCACAAAAGTATCATAGTTGTGAGTGGTAATGAATAGTTGTATTCTATTTTTCATTGCAAGGTCAACCGTATGTTTAGCGAGCCTTTTTAGTGCTTTAGGATGCTGGAACATCTCTATTTCCTCGATAAAGATGGCAGTATCAGAAGTAAGCTCTAGAGCGGATAGAAAAAGCAATGCTCTTTGCATTCCATCTCCATGGAAATCTGAAAAAATTCTTTCATTACCGAATGCTACTCTTTTATCTTTTCTGTCTTCTAACCTTGGTATAAATTCATAATCAAACTCTTCCCTGTATATATCTGACATTCTGTTAATTAAGTCTGTTTCCTTTTTACGATTAATTTTTATCTGCCCTAACATAGCATCCAACATAGTTGTTAATTCCTTCTTATTAATCGTTGAGGAAAAAATCCTTGCACCATCACTATATCTATCTATCTCCTTCCCCACAGTCAACTTAACTAAGTGGTTGGGGGATTTATTTTTTACATAAGCGGTTAAGTTTCTAATGGAGTTGTCGCCCTCAAAGCAAGAGTACAACTGCCCTTTTTCGATTTTCTTATTTTCTCCCTCATCAATTTCATCTTGGGCTATGGAAAACGAGATTGAATATTCATATTCAGGGTTATATTTTAATTTCACTTCAGCCTTAGAATTCTCGTCGTAACTGTAAAATATCTCATAAGGTAATACTTCACGTTGCACTCTCTCTTTTATAACTGGAATTAATGAAGATGCTCTAAACTCTTTACAGCCTATGTAAATTGCATCCAATATAGTTGATTTTCTAGAATTATTTATTCCAATAAACAAGTTTACTAATGATAGGTCATCAATTTTACATTCTTTTATTCCTCTGAAATTATCTATCTCAGCACTTCTGATCTGGATGCCGTTTTGTTCTTTGTTCATAAGCCGCCAATAGGATTGCCATATAGATAAGATTTATCATTACTTTCGGTGAGCAAAGTATTTTGGCGCAACATTGAGGTCAATTATCGTGTATTCGCCACCCCCGTGCGCCCCCCTGAGCGCACCGCCCACAGGGTGCGTCCAAGCCCGCATCTGCCTGCGTGCGGATGGCGTCCTTATAGGTCACCAAAATTAAAGTTTCCAATTTGACGCTCAAAAAATAATAACAAATCCGGTTCATCTGCTTTCATCTGCGGTTTTGTTATTTTTCAGAAACTATGGCTGCGTCGGTTCATATCGGCGCCGGGGGATTAATATTTAGACTGTTATAAATGTGCGGCGCAGGACAAAAATATGTGCTTATCTACGTTCCTTGACACGTATGGCGAAGCCGTATGTGAATGCGCTCTCCCGAGTCGCAATTCTGGGGCTTTCATCTGCGGTTGTGTTATTTTCAGAGACAATGCCTGCATCGGGTTCATATCGGCGCGCCGGACTGTTGAAATATATGATGCAGGTTGGGAGTAATTGTTTTTGCCTCTGAGTTTATCTGCTGTGTGATTTTCGGATAAGTGGTTTTCTTGCTTTTCGGTGACCCTTTAGCACCCGTGCGTCGCTCACAGGGTGCGTCCAACCTTTGACTATATTTCCAGTACCTTTTTAATTTTTTGATTAACTTCCTTCCTCATCTCTTCATTAAGTTCTCCAATCTCACCCACAATTAAATCTTTCAATACGGTTGCGATTTTGTCAAGCTTTATGACCGAATCCACTTTTAATCCTGAATTTTTAAAAGCAGAATGATTCTTTGTTATCAAAACATCTACTTTTGAAGCTTCATCAGGTATTTTTGAAGAAATAAACGCTGCTATTACATCTTTATCTCCTTCGTATAGCACTAAAGCCGGTCTAAGCTTAGCGGCGGTTAAGTCAGTAAATGGAAAAGGCACCAGTACTATTTTCCCTTTCATTTATATCTGACCTTTAAATCTGCTATTTTATAAATATCTGGCTCATTCTCAAAGAAAGTGGATAATGACTTTTCAGAAAGCTTCATCATCGAAACGATTTCTTTTTCGTATAAAAGCTCATCAACTTTTTTCGATATTTCGATCACGTACCGTTTTATATCCCTTACTTCGGTTTCTATATTCATCATCTTGCTATCTCTATGATACGAATATATAAAAATTATATGCGTCTGAAAAGATAAGCCAAATCCCCAACAATTCTATAGAACTACAAAAAATCGAGCATTATAGAATTGCTCTGACCTTAATCACGCCACCCACAGGGTGCGTCCAAGCCCGCATACCTGCGTGCGGACGGCGTCCTTATTTCGGGTGGCTTGGCGACGTCCTGCGCTCCGATGGGTGCCCGGACAGCGATTCCACAACCCCAAGGAATTTAAGCATAAACTTTAATAAAGAACAGCATGCGCTTTAAAGTTGTTCTGGAAAAAGATGAAGAAGTTGGAGGCTATGTAGTTAGCTGCCCGAGCCTTCCTGGTTGTTTTTCCCAGGGAGATACAATTGAGGAAGCGCTGGAAAACATCAAAGAAGCTATACAGGCATGCCTTGAATCTCTGGCTGAGGATGAAATCAAATCATATTTGACCAAACCCTCCACCCAGATAGTTGAAGTGGTTGCCTGATTCCCAGGCTTCCGATAATATCTGGAATTGAAGCTATCAAGGCTTTTTCTAAAGTCGGCTGGATTCCTCACCGACAGGTAGGGAGTCATGTTGTTCTGAGAAAAGAAGGGTCTAAGGTCACGTTATCTGTTCCAAAGCATAAGGAATTGAAACCCGGTCTGTTAAGGGATTTAATTAAAGCTGCCGGGCTTACTGTTGAAGAGTTCGAAAAGTTATTATGATAGACAAATCCTTCGTCTAAATCGAAACGCTGAATTTGTTGTAAAAAATAATAACAAATCCGCGTTCATTATGCCGAAACCCTGCGGGTTCTCGACCCCGCGCACACGTATACCTGCGGGCATACGTGGACGCACCCTCCAGAGGCGCAACTCTGGGCGCCGTTTGTTATTTTTCAGAAACAGTGGCGGCATCGGTTCATACCGGCGCCGGGGAATTAATATTTAGATTGTTATAAATGTGCGTCGCAGAACAAAAATTTACTTTATCTACGTTATTTCGCACGTATGGCGAAGCCATACGGCGCCCTTAACATGTGAGGACGAGCATACTGCGTTCCGGGCAGGTGCCTGGAGATATGAAAAACACTGAAATCGTATGGAAAGGCTACTTATTCTTATCATCCTTTCTGTACTCAACTTCCCGGGCGACCACAGGAAAAACAATTCCGGTGACCGCATGAAGTTTCTTGTTGTATTTCCCTGCCCCCTGGATCCTCATGGTTATATACCATAAATTATAATATAATAATCAGTGCAACCGGAAAATATTTCAATGGAGGGCTTTAGAGGTTTAAGTGCATAGCTCTGGTCACCGAAGATTTTTCTGTGTATCATTCTATTATTGAAGAGACCCGCTCAAGAAGACTGAACATACTGGTTCTGGCCCCATCGAAGCCCATCCCGCCACATGTGGGTGTGGTTATCACAACCGAGGATGAGTCTCATAACATAGATTACAGCCGCGACAGGATAATTATCGCAGATAAGCCCCAGGCCACGGTCGATAAAGCCTGTTCCTTACTGTTCGGCGAGGATTTTGAGCAGCTAATAATTGGGATAGACCCCGGGAAATATCCAGGTATAGCGGTTCTCGGGAATGGTAAAACAATTTCTGTTCACCACGTATCGGCAGGTGAGGTCTGCCCGCTCATAAAACGCATCATGCGGGAATTCAAGGAAAAAAAGCTCATCGTCAGGATCGGGCATGTGGCTAGGCTTGTCCGCTCCAGGATAATCAATGACATACTCGATCTCGGGCTTGCAGTCGAAATGGTGGATGAGACCGGAACAACGCCCCATCTCGGGAAAGGCGTGCACGGCAGGGTAATATCAGATATAATTGCGGCAATAAATATTGCAAAAATAAAGGGAAAATCCGTCGGGAAGCAGTTCATAGAACCTTCGCAGGGAGAGGTGCGTGTCATCCAGGAGCACAGCCGCGAGTACTCAAACGGGCGCATGACAATTCCCAGGTTGCTTGCGCGTGCAGTTGCAAAAGGGGAAATGACACTTGACGAAGCCGTCGAAAGGCATAACGGGTATTAAACCTCTGTTAACAATGGTCTATATTTTTCCATTTATTGATTACCATAGCCATCGAGAACCGTTTAAAGAATCGCAGGTAGAAATAGAGCCATTTAACACATCTGTGAAGCGGGCTAAAGCTTCCACAAAAGAAATCTCTTCTGACATACCCTTTTGTGCTCTATCCTTATCTTTTGTCTGAGGTCGATTTAGGACGGCATAAGTGAGGAATGAATCCATGTATATGAGTATCATTATTATAATAATACAATAAACTATAAATACGATTAGGTACTGTGTCATAATTAGGATTAAAGGAAGGACTGACAAATGAAACGAAACAGCATAGATATAATAATAGATGTTCTAGAAGTTGCAAAGATGGGAATCAATAAAACCGGCCTAGTCTATAGAACAAACCTGAATTTTAAACTGGCGAATAAATATCTGGAGCTATTGCAGAATCAGGGCTTGGTGGAGAAAAGGTTGGATAAGTATATAACAACAGATAAAGGAAAAGCATTTTTACAGAAAGCCAAAGAAGTTAGTTTATATTTAGAACCGTGTATGAAAACATCCGCTGTAGGTTCTATTCCATGGTCATCTATCAATCTTTAATCATAGCCAACTATCATAAAACACTTTAATTCTCCAATAATCAATATTTGAGGTCCAAAGCGGATATTCAAATATTTGTGACCTTTTGTAACCCTTACTATAGGTTATAAATGATTTCATGAATAAACATTTAGAAGGTTCAATCCAAACCCTGCAATTATGATCTCTTGCTTTTTTAGCTCAATAAACCCCCATTCGCTCATGAAATTGAGAATTGCCGCATTTGTTAGTGGTACACTTTTCTTAAGGTCATCTATGTTAACTTTTTCTCTTTCTTTGAGCAATTCAAGGATTCTATCTACAGTTTCTCCAAATTTTTTGTCAATAGTCCGTTTTCTTATTAAGTCCACACTCTCTTGCGGGGTTCCTAACATTGGCCCATCTCCTATCTTATCCGTAATTGTAAGCGTTTTCCCCGTTTTTTTGCTATGATAACGGATAAACTAAGCAGTTAATAAATGTTTCTGCAATGATTATTAATTATATTTCCACTAGTAAAGACTACTAATGGAATTGAGATTGGTTGATAAAGAAAGGGCAGGGTCGTAGTGAGAAACGTGGCCACTCTATTGCAAAAGAGAATCCTCTGCCCTCAAAATTTCATATACTGGCTCAATCAATATAATATGACTGATAATTTAGTTTGATTTAAATGTTTACCATAACTCATTTCGGTTTTACATCGTTTATAAATAGCTTTTTTGGCTCAAAGAAGTAGGGGTAGGCTTGTGAGAGATAACATGTCAATAATTCCCTTATAACAAAATGTGTCCCATCGCACTCATGCCTTACGCATCTACTATTAACAATTCCGTATCGGGTATTAATTACGTTGCTTTATGCGATTTTATGGAAAGCCTTGCCCCGATGGTTGCTATAACGATCGCTCCCAGTACCGTAGAAAGCAAGAACTGACGGCCGTTCTCCATGACAGGATAGCTGTTCAATGCCTCGCTTATGACCAGGATATAGGTGCTGCCAGCCCAGAATAAAATACCGGCCGCCATTATAAAGAATGGGTGCGCCCAGTGTTTTCCGATTTCTTCATTGTTCAGTCTGATGTCCACTATTTTCCCTGCGCTGATCAGGATCCCGGCTGTCACGTACCACCATATGGAAGCATTTACATAACCCATAAGCAGGATCAGCATACCCGACCATATTCCCTGGTTATAGTAATTCCACAGTTCTATCAATCCCTGGGTGGTCCCTATAAGGGAAAGAATTATCGCCGCAAGGTACATGACGAACGTGATTTTCGCACCATTAAGTGAGTTCATCATAGATGCATATAAGTCGCTTAGCGCATCGTCAAGACCTGTGCCCCTGAACAGCATATAAATCCCTATAGCCCCGGTTATGGCAATGACTGCGACCTCAGGGTACCCTGCGTATAAGGATATGGCGTAGATCATGAATGCAAGACCTATCGGCATGAAAAACGTGTGTGAGATTTTCGGGTCGTTAAAAGCCTGTTTGATTATATAGTATGTGCTTTCCAGGTTCTCATGCTGTTTGACAATCACTCTCCTGACCGAATCCACTTTTATCCTGGACTGGATGATGGGCAGTACCGATTCATCCTCGGCGCCGTCGGAGACAAGGATTGCTCTTTGCGGCTTTAGCTGTTCAAGTATTTTATCAAGCTGCTCCGATATTTTCTTATCTGCCGTAATCCCGACTTTTTTGTCGCCTGCTATTGAAATTATCTCAACATCATTTTTTTCCGCAATTAATTCGTCGTACAGGTTTATTCCGCCGAAAATAGTGTTGGTATCTGAATCTTCGGGATCGGCTGAGCCAAGCTTAATTGCGGCATCGAGGTTTGCAGCACGGCCGATTATGGGGCTTACAATACCTGCTTTCTCCCCGAGATCATTATCCCGGTCGATACAGATGATCAGCGTCCTCATTTTAACCTAATATCCTCATGTTTCTATAAATACCATTCGTGCCTATTTCATAAACAGCGTCCACCATTGGATTCCTTTCATTAATAAATAAACAACTCCTGTGCTCTTAATGATCTTTGCCACAGAAATTACTATCAAAAACCTTCTGTATTCATAATTCTCTATTCCTGCCACCATTGGGGCAAGGTCGCCGATTAAAGGGATCCACGGGGAAACAAGGAGTAACGCTGCGCCGTATTTACGAAAGTGCATATGCACCTCTTTCTCCCTTTCTTCCATATGGAACGGGATCAATTTCTGGAGTTCATATTTCCCGACGAGATAACCCAGCGATGCGCCGATTATCGAGCCCGCTATTAATGTTATTACTATTATTTCCGGATTTTCCCCAACCCTCAGCAATTCCACTATTACAAACTCCGTCGGTATAGGGATGATGGAAGAGATAACGCTGATAGCGAAAAGCCCCATCAGGCCATAAGCATAGAATAATTCGAATAATAACATTATCTATGTATATTTTGTTATGAAACCATAAATATAATCAATAGTAAACTTTATGAACAAAGATAGCCATAAAAAAATATGGATAGGAAAAACGGGAAAACGGGAAAAACAGTGTTTTGATTAAGGTGATATTGTTGGAAAGGTATAGAAGCAAATTGGAAATCATTAAAGAAATGCTCAGGATAATCCATGAAGAGGATAACATCAAGAAAACACGCCTGATGCATAAGGCATATATCGATTGGAAAAATTTTAACAGATATTTTGATTTCCTGCTGAAGGATAATTTTATAGATTGCACTTCAGGAGATTGCTACAGGCTTACAGAGAATGGGAAAGACTTATTGAGGAAATTGGAAGATGTCGATGGTGTATTGAATAAAAACGGGAATTTTAAGGTTTTTAGCTTTATCTTCATCTACTGGCCCGTATCTATAATAGCAGAACTCGTTAGTTTCGATTTTCAAACTGTGCAATCATTATTCTTGTAAAAATATAAATTACAGATAAGATTGCAGCTTTTGCTTGAGATTTTTTATAAATCTCAATCAATTAATATTTTAATTATTCCTATATATGATTGCTATATAGCTGTTATGCTTATAACTTCTATGTATTTTTTAGATATATTTTTAATATATATTTTTTATACATATATTTATTTAAATCATTGGAACATAAAAAGTAACTGTTGAAATGGATGCAGCTTTACAGTTAAAAAATCCTTCCTATCTTTAAATAAAGATTTTTTGCAAGTAAAGTTGCATCCGTTCTTGACTTAAAATTCAGGACATTGAAAGATTATTTTGTCCTGAAAAAATAATTGGATAAATATTTGGATAGGAGAAAAATATGAACGCAAAACTTAGCTTAGCTTTGATTGCGCTGGTTGGAGTAGGTGTTTTTGCTCTGCCGTCAACTATGGCATTATTCGCGGGGCAGCACTCCTTCTACAATATCGACGCAACAGGCAACCAGATACCGTGTCAGAAATGCCACGGCGATGTGAAAGCAGAATTGAGTAACAGCGGATATTCAGCGAAGACCGGAACACTGGGGCCGCATGCCAATTTCCAGTGCGAGTACTGCCACAGGGCTGAGGCAGGTTTCGCAAGCGGTGACGATGCAGTTGTAAAATTGACATACTCTAACGTAACCGGACCCGCAACCTTAAAATCCGTGTATGTTGTGACCACGATACAGAACTTTGAGACGGGAAATTTCCCGAAACAGATTACTGGTGTCGGCGCAGCTACCAAAACCATTGACTGGACACTCTTCAACGCCAAAAACCTGGACTTGACCACATTCGTTGAAAAGAAGGATTTCCAGGATACAAGAGGTTTCTATGCAGGTCAAATTACTGGCTCCGATGTTGGGATTGTATACAATATGTCACGCATCAGTGAAACAGCCACGTATTCGAACGGTGCGCCTTTAGATCAGAACGCAACAACAAAAGCTGGCGCAGTTGACCCGAGCGCGGTTACGATATCTTCAACTGGAGCGCTTAACTTCAATGGTTCAGGCTCAAGAGCAGTCACCCCAGGTACAAGGTACCATGCGGCTTCACTGGTCTCCTGTATGGAATGTCATGGCGGAGAAAAGGAAACAGGCGTTTCCGGATACGAGTATGAGTCACCGGAACCCTACATGCATTCCGGCTGGTTGATAAATGGTGAAGGCGTAGGTTCATGCGCTGATTGTCACTACAGTACAGCCTCACACACCCCGGCATTTGAAGCTACCCTTGCAGCAGGTGGATTCGGCATTACAGGCTCGCCAGAAGACACAGGTTCGGTTGAAGCCCACAATGCATTCGTTAAGACGGATGACAAACTGGACAGATTTGGCTACGGCGCGTCCAACGGCGCATGCATTGCATGCCACACGCACGTTGCAGTGGACATAAACTTCCAGAAAGGCTACAAGCTCGCCTTTGACGCAATTGAGTCATCGACCGGCCAGTACAGCGTTGCAAACTTCGCTGTTGAAGGACAGGTCAATGTCGCAATATACGGTAATGGATCAGGAATGACATATGGTGTTGGCGATAAGACTTATAACTGGACACCAGGAAAGACCCTATACCTCAATGGCGGTACAGCCACAATCAATGGCCTCAATGGCGAAACGAACGACAGTGCAGCAGCACTACAGTAAATGAAATGGGATAAACTCCCATTTCCCTTTTTTTATTCCCAAAGCAAGTTTAAAAAAATACTCTTATGATACGGGCTTATTCAGTATAGCCCTGAAATGGGTCAGTCTTTTATCCCACCGCTCGCTCTTTCCCATTTCAGAATGGCATGTTGTACATTCGTTCGTATGACAGGTGTTGCACGTTATACCTCTCGGCAAGTGTATGGCTATGAGATTTCCTTTACTTGGAAGAAGAGGGTCGGGATAAGCATGGCAGTTGTTGCAGGGTATGCTCCCGTTGACATAGGCAGGAACTGTTGGAGTTGTTCCATGGCATTTCTCACAGGTGACGTTCTTGTTTATGGGATGGGTCTCGTGTGAGATTTTATGGCAGGACAGGCAGTAGGCGCCTCCGTTGATATGGGGTATGACGCTTAATGCCTGCGGGACATATGACTTGCCCGACATGTGGCAGCCCTCGCATACGTCTTTGGAGACAAGCACAGTAAAATTGCTTACGTATTTCTCTCTTGTAGTCGTATCCTCAGGCTTTCCTGGTACAGTTTGTTCCGGGTGCTCAAGGTTTATGATAATCAACAGCCCCAGGAAAACTGCTATTGTTATAAACAGTAGTATCTTCCTCATTTGCCGCCCTGTGAAAAGCAAGATATATTTAAATCGATATTAAGTCGTTCCATCAGTGGCTAATACCTCTGCCAAGTATAAAAAATTGGTTTAAATTATGTAATCTATAATTATTTCTCATTAACTGCCAGTCATGTTTATGGTGCAGTTTGGAATATAAATCTTGTGTCCAGTCAATTATGTTACCGGCATGTGGATATTGAGATATTTAAAGAAAGATATTTCAATCCGCAGGATTATGCTGGTATGATGAATGAACCCCAAGTATCTGTAATAATCCCCTGCATGAATGAGGAGAAGACCATAGGAACCTGCATCAGGAAAGTATGGTCAAGCCTGGATCAGGAAGGGCTGGAAGGGGAAATAATAGTATCAGACAATTCTACAGACAACTCAAGGGAGATCGCCCGGAGCATGGGCGCGAAAGTAGTGATACCAGGGAATAAAGGGTACGGGAATGCCTTTTTAGAAGCGGTTAAACATGCAAAAGGAAGATATTTTTTACTGGCAGATGCGGATGATACGTACGACCTTTGGGAAATGCCGAAGTTCCTGAAACCTTTGATGGCCAATGAAGCGGATTTCGTGATGGGCAGCCGGCTTAAGGGAGATATAAAAAAAAACGCCATGCCGTGGCTGCACAGGTACATAGGGAATCCGATACTGACATGCACCCTGAATGAACTTTTTAAAACACGTTTAAGCGACGCCCACTGCGGTATGCGGGCGATCACAAAAGAAGCATTTGATAAACTTGATTTGAAAAGCGAAGGGATGGAATTCGCAAGTGAGATGATCATCGAAGCTACACGGAAAAAGCTCAGGATAACCGAGGTACCTATCACCTATTATCCGAGACAGACACCGTCCAAGCTCCATTCATGGGGAGATGGATGGCGACACCTGAGATTTATGATGATTTATAATCCCACGCCCTTTTTTTATATTCCCGGCTTTTTAATATTTATGCTTGGCATTTTTATGACCTTTGCCCTGGCGATAAAAGGCAATGTGGAAACTACCAGTCTCCATTCATTGGTACTGGGCAGCATGCTTGCAATAATAGGGACGCAGATGATAGCTACGGGCATTTACATGAAAGTTCACGGGATAATCCACAACAGGATCGATAAAAGCAGGATAACCGCCAGAATCATGGATTATCACTCGCTTGAACTTGGCCTTTTATCAGGCATACTGCTATTCTTCGGAGGAATGTTTTTGGGATCGCACGTTTTCTTAAAATGGATATCAGCAGGATATGGTTCTCTTTCAGAAGTGGGAAATGCTGTGATCTCGATGGTTCTTGCGGCCCTGGGTGTCCAGATAATCTTTTCTGCGCTTATAATCAGCGTTTTCATGCTTGATCAAAAGGAAAATTAATGAAAGTAGCTTTTGTGTATGATGCGGTCTATCCCTGGGTCAAAGGGGGTGGAGAAAAGCGAATATATGAACTTGGCAAACGTCTGGCGGCACAGGGGCATGAGGTGCATGTTTTCGGGGTCAAATGGTGGAGCGGCGCGCGAACAATAGGGAATGAAGGTATGATACTGCATGGCGTTTGCGCCCCGATGGAACTTTATGTTGATGGAAGGAGGTCAATATCTGAAGCAATATTTTTTTCACTCAGGCTCTTTTTCAGTTTGATCGGAGAGAAGTTTGATGTCATTGACGTAAGCGTATTCCCGTATTTTTCATGCTATAGCGCGAAACTTGTATCGATTCTAAGAGGAAATCCGATGATCATCACATGGCATGAGGTATGGGGGAATTACTGGTATGAATATCTCGGCTCCGGCGGGTTTGCAGGGAAGCTGATAGAATTTACAGTTTCCAGGTTGAATGCGAAATCAATCGCGGTTTCGGGGATGACGAAAAGGAACCTGGAAGCTCTTGGAGTCAGCGGGTCTGATATACACATCATACCAAACGGAATTGATTTAAGAAGAATTGCCGGAATACAACCATCAAATTATAAATGCGACATAATCTTCATCGGGAGACTTATAAAAGAGAAGAATGCGGGTATTTTGCTTGAAGCCATTGGCCATGTAAAAAAAGTGCGCCCTGATGTGCAGTGCAGCATTATAGGCGACGGACCTGAGAAAGAGAAGCTTGTTCGATTTGCTGCAGGGTATGGACTATCAGACAACGTCAGATTCTTCGGCTTTATGGATTACGATGAAATGATCGCACGGCTAAAATCCTCGAAAATGCTAATTCTCCCATCCGGCCGCGAAGGGTTCGGAATGGTTGTCATCGAGGCATTTGCATGCGGTGTTCCGGTTATCACGGTCAACAGCCCCCGTAATGCAGCGTCTTTACTGGTCAATGAAGATACAGGTCTTGTGGTGGGCCTCGACACGCTGGAACTGGCAGAGGCAATCTGCACGCTGGTTAAAGACCGCACCCTGCGTCAAAAAATGTCCTCCTCTTTATTGGAGAAGGCGGAGGAATATGATTGGGACAGGATAGTCGGGCAGTTGACTCGGCTTTATGAAGGATCCATGGCTTCCAAAGATAAGTCCGGAGATATATGATAAAAACGCTCACCAGCAAAATCAATAATTTAATCGCTTCAAACCAGACCCTTTTGCTGGTATTTTTCAGTTCCATGTTCATACTTATCACGTTTGCAGGTACACGTTTATTCTTTTCAGATGAAGGGGTGATACTGAACCAATTTTATAATTTGATGAACGGTTCTCTGGCCCTGAAATTTGCCAAAATAAATGTAACAAACGGGGTTTTTATAGCAGTTGGGAACAGCCTGTATGGGAAATTCAGCTATTCGCTGCTGATCTTATCCCTGCCCGTATACTATGTACTAAAATCAATCGACTCGGTCTACGGGGCCCATCTTTTCCTGTTGCAGTTATGGGCATTGAGCGGCGGATTCATTGCTTATCTTATTGCGAAAAACCGAAAGGATGCGGCAATAAGCGGGATATTGACATATTTCGTGCTGATAGCAGTTAACCTGTATTCCTTTAAACCCATTTACTTTCCGAAGTGGGGGGAAGTTCTCTCGATTGAATTCACCAATATTATTATTACTTCTTTTATAATCCTGCTCGTTTATCTTTTGTTCAAAAGTCTTTTTAACAATAAAATCGCAATATTTGCATCCTTTTTCGTGTTGCTGGCAACGCCGGTTTCTTTTTATGCCCTGACATTGAAACACCATAACCTGGCTATTTTTCTTACCTTGCTGGCCTTCTTATTATTTCACAGGTATTCTGAAAAAAAGGATAATAGATTCATGTATGCTGCATATTTGTCAGCGGGACTTTGCGTCTGGACGCGGGTGCTGGACGGCGCGGTGTTGCTGGTATCGCTTCTGGTAATGGATCTCATTATTTTCAGGCGGAGCGCTAAATATATCGTTACGATCTCATTGATAATCCTGATATCCCTGATACCTTTTTTCAGCTTCAATCAACTTATCCTGGGAGATCCCTTCAAGGTAATTGAGGTCACCCCCCTTGCAAGCACTCCGATGGCAATGACCAATGCAAACGAATTTATTTCACTTGATGAAAGCCCGGCAGGTGCTCAACAATTAGCGCTTATGGATAGACTTGGATATACATGGAATCCGGATATCAGCCCTAACTGGCTGCGTGTTTTGGCGGATGTCTTATACCTCAAGACAGGGAATACCTTTGGTATTTTATTAATAAGTCCTTTTCTTGTACTGGCAGTTATTTTTGTAATTGAAAGGGCAAGAAATAAGGTCAGTTTCAATACCATGGATAAGATTTTCGGGCTGTATTTTGTCCTGTTGCTGGGTGCATATAGTTTATTATATATTTTATTTAATATAAATTATCTGATTTCAATAATTACGGATACTCCGGTTGTGCTTGAATACCGGTACTTGCTCGCCGGGTATATTGTCCTTCTTTACTTTGCACTGAGGATTGATAAAATACGGGATTTGATCGAGATCAAGCTTAAAAAAATAGCCGGATATTGTGTAATATCAGTACCGCTAATGCTGGTTGCTTTCAAAGAAGTATCCCCCGCACCCTTCCTCGATAGTTATTATTATGCATCGCTGATCACTTCTGCGGTTCTATTAATCTCAGCGTTGGCGTATCTTTTATCTGCCGATAATAAACGCTTTAATGCGCTGGAAACCTGGATAATTTCCATTATCGCGCTGTCTCTTGCCGAGGCTTCCCTGCTATTACTTTTTTATTACTGGGTTGCCACCATGACCTACATATCGCCTTCACAAAATTACACCATCCTGCCAGCCTTAGAGAATCTATTGAAATGGATGTATCAGGTCGTTTTATAATATGACAATAAAAAAAAATCAAAATTTCCGGGTTTCCCGCAATTGCATCTTTCTTGTCCTGATTGTCCTGGTGGGTCTGATCGTTCGTCTTTTTACTTATCCGCAGGTTTTCGAACAGGGCAGGGTAATATTTCTTGAAACCGACCCGTATTATCATATGTGGAGGGTTTTTTCGTATATCAGCACGTTCCCGAAAACATTCTTATTCGATCCTTATATCAACTTCCCATACGGCGCCCTGATAGGCTGGCCCCCGCTCTTTGACCAGGGCATAGCATCGGTTGCCATAATCCTGGGCCTTGGGAACCCGGGCGCGCATCTTGTTGAATCGGTCGGCGCATTCGTGCCCGTGCTTCTGGGTGTGTTTTCAATAATCCCGGTGTATTACATCGCAAAAGAAATATTCAATGAGCGGGTCGCCCTCTACAGTGCACTTTTACTTGCGGTGATGCCTGCACATGCCCAGATATCATTTCTTGGTTTTACAGACCATCACGTTGCCGAAGTGCTTCTTTCGGTCCTTGCTTATTTGTTTTTTATAAGATCAGTAAAAAGTTCTTCGATTCTGTCTGCCATCGCATCCGGAATAATGATAGGGATTTCATTTCTCACATGGACAGGCGCACCTATATTTATCGGGATTTTGCTATCCTATACGGTCATCCAGTTCATTTCTGACAGAATATCCAATGTTGATTCAAAGTATCTTGTAACAACAGGCGCTGTCTCGTTCATAGCCGCGTTCTTCTTGATTCTTCTCTTTTATCTCTGGACGCCGTGGCAGCGGATTATCACAACAGGCACGCTTTCGTATTTCCAGTTGATCTATGTAGCGGCTTCTGCAATACTTATCCTTTTTTTGGGATTTGTCACCACCTTGATGAAAAACCGGAAATGGTATTATTATCCTCTTTTAATGATAGTCCTGGTCGCTTCTCTTTTTTTGATCCTGGCCATTGTCATCCCGTCTTTCTATATCAGTTTATCAAACGGGATAGGATATCTCCTGAGGGACTCACCTGTCCTGAAACAGATCACTGAAGCCCAGCCGCTTTTTTATACTTTTGACGGGACGTTCCTGGGGTGGCAGGTGCTTGGCAATCCGGCATGGTATTCGTTCACGTTCAGTTTCTATGCAGCGGTCATAGGGTTTGCTGGGTTCTTTTATTCCTACAGGTCAGGGATAGATAGAGGAAAAATATTTTTTGTAATATGGACTGTGATCATCCTTATCCTCGCCCTGTACCAGAGACGATTTACGTATACGCTTGCTGTTAACGTAGCATTGCTTTCCGGATATCTTATAGATAAAATCAAATCCTTATCCTTGAAACCGTATTATATTTTTGTAATTCTTTTTCTTTTTATCCCTGGTATTGCAGTGTCATATGAACTGTCCCAGTCCCCTCCAAAACCTTCGGATGACTGGTACGACTCTCTAACATGGCTTGGGGAAAACCCCCCGGCAGGAGGGCAGTACGGGATAATGACATGGTGGGACTACGGGAACTGGATACTGTATATCTCGAAGCGGCCCGTGGTTGCCAATAATTTCCAGATCGGGGGGGACGAAGCTGCAAGGTTCTTTGTATCATCCGATGAAACGGCGGCAAATGCAATAATGGATAAGCGAAAGGCACGATACGTGGTCGTGGACAGGAGAATGGGACTGAACAAGTACATCCAGGGAAACCAGCTT
>CABMIA010000037.1 GCA_902386085.1 uncultured archaeon | reverse complement strand
CTTCATTAAAGTCATTGCGCGCCACTGAACCGAAGAGATAGACCGTTTTAATATCAATATGAGAAGCGAGTTTCTCAACAAATCTATTTATTTTTTCAAGAAGTTCCTTACTTCTGCTAATATCGATTCTGCATATTTTATGCATTTGTCTGCATCCTCCCATGTATAATATTCATAAGGCGAGCCTGCTGGGAAGGCATCCGGATAGCGCGGTGGAATATAATGCTTATCAAGTTCCATTGAAGCTCTCCCCAGGTCTTTGAATTCTGGAATTACTTTTTTGACTTCCCTGTATAATTCCCGCGTCGAATGGGTTACAACAGTCCTTTGTCCCTTCATGAAAAGCACGCTCTTGAGTGCCTTTTCAGAGGCTTGCTGGGCATGGAAACATGCGCTCTCATAGAACTCTTTATCCATCAAAACCATTGCAGCGCCCAGATCGCGTTCACCTTGATTTAACCACCGCGTAGCTTCTTCTTTATTGCTCATATCCCTATTAATTCCTCTAACTTTCTTTGTATTGTTTTTTCATATATCTATCGTATAGGAATTAAATATTTGTTATGCTCCCCTATCCCCATCTCCCCAGCCACCCCGCGCCATCTCCTCCACGCACTTCTCAAGCTCGGCCGCACCCGATACAGGATGCGAGTTTCCGCATGATTTACCATTGTGGAAAAACTTTGGTATAGTTCATGGTTTAAGATTCCCCAAACAATTTCATAAGCTTTTTATATCAATAATCCTTTTTAAAGCGTTATTAAGGTGAAATTATGGCGGCAACAAATGCATTTTTTGATAATTATTTGCCCGTTGCTATACTTACAGTAATCGGCGTCGTATTCGTGGCAGTCTCTCTGTTCATGTCAAGGATGGTAAGACCAAGCAAGAAAACAAAAGAGAAACTGTCCACATACGAGTGCGCAGAGGTGCCGGTGGGAGATGCGCGGATACATTTCAATATACAGTATTACCTGATCGTTATCGTTTTCCTGGTTTTTGATGTGGAGGTTTTGTTCCTGTACCCCTGGGCCGTGCAATTCAGGCAGCTTGGATCGCTTGGATTTTTTGAGATGGTGGTCTTTATAGAAGTACTGGTAATCGGCCTTGCATATGCCTGGAGAAAGGAGGCTTTAGAGTGGATCCAGTAACGATCGACACCACAAAAATCAAGCCAGCCAAAAAAAAGCCCGAGACTGCGCTTGAAAAACTTGAGGATACAGGGCTTATCAATACAGTCCTTGCTGCGAAAGAAAGGGAAGGTTTGATTCTTTTTTCAACTGTTGACCAGATCATAAACTGGGCACGGTTGAGTTCTCTCTGGCCCGTTACATCGGGTCTGGCATGCTGCGCTATCGAAATGATGGCCGTGGCAATGGCGCATCATGATATTGCGCGTTTCGGCATGGAGATTTTCAGGGCAAGCCCGAGACAGGCTGATCTCATGTTCGTAGCAGGCACCGTGACCAAAAAAATGGCGCCGCGTGTAAAACAACTGTACGAGATGATGCCTGAGCCGAAATGGGTTATTGCTGTGGGAGCATGCGCCTCAACCGGCGGGCCTTATCATGAATCGTATGCTGTCCTGAAAGGCGTGGATCTGATCATACCGGTGGATGTGTATATACCGGGCTGTCCCCCAAGGCCTGAGGCATGGTTATACGGTGTAATACAATTGAGAGAAAAAATAAAGAACGAGGGATACGGGGCGAAATGGGGGCTGAATAAATGAAACACTTTACAGAAGGGGGTGTCGCTTTATGAACGCAGCCGAGGAATTAAAACGCTTACTCCCGAATGCAGTTGTCAGCACGGGAATTCAGATTAACAAGCCCCTGGCAGTGATCAGGAAAGAGGAACTGTTAAAAGTTGCAGAGGATGTCAAAGAAATGGGATTTGACCATCTTTCAGTGATCACGGGCATAGATTACACAGATCGTTTCGAAGTTGTTTATAATTTCTTTTCCTATGGGAAAAAACAGAACCTTGTGTTGAAAGTTATCCTGGGCCATGATAACCCGGAGATCGACTCTCTCACTACTTTCTGGAAAGGGGCAGACTGGCTTGAGCGTGAGACCTATGACCTCGTGGGGATCAGGTTCACAGGGCATCCGAACCTTACAAGGATCCTGCTTCCTGAAGGCTGGATCGGGCATCCACTTCGGAAAGATTATGACATGAAAACAGAGCAATTCGTCATGCTTGGGGAAGATGGGGAAGATGTAGTTAGCACTGACGGGTCGAAACTGTTAAGGAGAAAGTAACATGGAAACAGAGGAACTTCTTTTAAACATGGGTCCGGTGCATCCGAGCACGCACGGGGTTCTGCGGTTTAAACTGAGGATGGACGGTGAAATAATCAAAGAATGTAATATTGTCATGGGTTATCTACATCGGGGAACCGAAAAACTGGGGGAGATGAAGACCTACCTTCAGTTCACGCCATATACGGACAGGCTTGATTACATCTCCGCATTCCCGAACAACTATGCCTATGCCAAAGCCATCGAAGAGCTTGCAGGCATAGAGGTTCCATTGAGAGCAGAGTACATACGTGTCCTTACGATGGAACTTAACCGGATCATTAACCATCTTGTTTTCATGGGCTCGCTGTTAATGGATCTTGGTGCTGCGACCATGATAATGTGGGGATTCAGGGAAAGGGAAAAAGCCCTGCAGTTGTTCGAAATGCTCTGCGGCGCGAGGATGACTTTTAATTACATCAAACCTGGAGGGGTGAGAGATGACCTTCCCGATGGTTTCATCCCGAAGCTAAATGAGTTTTTGAAGGACATGGAAAAGCGAATCGATGATTACGAGCAATTGATCAACGAAAATGAGATATTCCTCATGCGAATGAAGAATATAGGAGTAATAAGCGCACAGGAAGCCATCAATTATGGCTTAACAGGCCCGGCGCTGCGGGGTTCAGGAGTCAGTTACGATATAAGGAAACTTGAGCCATATTCCATCTATCCTGATCTTGACTTCAAGGTATGCGTGCAGAGTGAAGGGGACAGCTTCGCGAGGTACATGGTCAGGGTAGATGAGATGCGTGAAAGCCTTCACATTTTAAGACAGGTCGTGGACACCATGCCTGAGGCAAAGATCGTGGCACAGGCAAAGTACGGCATAGCCCCGATGACAGGGATGCCATCTGCGGTCTCAACTTATTTCCCCAGGATATTCGCACCGCCTGCGGGGGAGGTTTACAGCAGGATCGAGGCGCCGAAGGGAGAACTGGGTTTCTACATCGTAAGCGACGGCACCACAAAGCCGTACAGGGTCAAGATACGCTCCCCCTCCTTCTGCAACCTCACGGCTATTCCCCGGATGGTTGTGGGACTTAAAATCCCAGATCTGATAGCGGCTTTTGGCACAATTGATGTGGTTCTTGGCGATGTGGACAGGTGATAGGATGATAGAGAACGCTTACCAGCTAATAGTTTATGTCTTAACTTTGCTTGGTGTTTATGAATGGATTTATGGTATATTCCAGTCATTCGGAATCGACTATGTTTTGCAAATCATTATAGTGTTCGTGGAAATTGTAATTCTGTTTGCGTTTGTCCTTGTCACAGTAATGTTCCTGACATGGATGGAGCGTAAAGTGGTCGCGATGGTGCAGTCAAGATACGGTCCCATGGTCACAGGGCCGCGCGGCCTTCTCCAGCCGGTTATGGACGGTGTCAAGCTCATCGGGAAAGAAGATATCATCCCGGCCAAGGCGGACAGATGGATTTTCACACTTGCTCCCTTTATCGTGTTTATTCCCGCGCTCCTTGTATTTATCCCCCTTCCGTTCGGGAAATCCCTGATAATCTCTGACCTGCGGGTAGGTCTCCTTTATATTATTGCGATCTCGGCAATGTCCCCGGTTGCGCTTCTGCTTGCAGGATGGGCCTCTAATAACAAATACTCCCTCATGGGAGCAATGAGGGCGGTAGCACAGGATATAAGTTATACAATACCGCTTGCCCTGACTGCGATTGCAGTGGTCATGTTCACAGGTTCCCTGAGTACCGTGGATATCGTAAATGCCCAGGGAGGGACATGGTTCGGGATAATCCCGAAGTGGTTTATCTTCATACAGCCTCTCGGATTCATCCTGTTCCTTATCGCTTCCATTGCAGAGATGGGGCGTATACCGTTTGACTTCCAGGAATCGGAATCAGAACTTGTCGCTGGTTTCTTCACTGAGTACAGCGGGATGAAATTCGCAATGTTCTTCCTTGCTGAATATGCTCATTTATTCGCGGTTTCGGGAATAATCGTCACGCTGTTCCTGGGGGGATGGGAGGGACCTGCACTACCTTTTATTCCGGTGCAACTGACATCTCTTGTGATTTTCCTGATCAAGACGTACGCCGTGATCTTTTTTGCAATGTGGCTTCGAGATACTGTTCCTAGGGTGCGGATAGACCAGCTTCTTAACCTGGGATGGAAAATCATGGTGCCTCTCGCTGTATTGAACCTGCTCCTCACCGGGTTCATTGTTGTGGCAGGGGTGATCTGATGCCCTGGATTAGCAAGAACTGGACAATGAAAGGAATAATCAAAGGTCTTATTGTCACATTAAAACATGTTTTTCATATCGGGGGCAGGCCTACAGTAACAGTCCAATATCCGTACGAGCGGATGAAGCTCGCGCCGAGGTTCAGGGGGAAGCATGCGATTGATGAGGATGCCTGCATCGGCTGCGGGATATGTGAGGTAAACTGCCCGAACTCCACCATCACAATAGTCAAGTACAATACCAGGTGGTTCCCGCAATTCAATCTCGGGATGTGCATGTTTTGCGGGATATGTGTTGATGTCTGCCCCATGAATGCCCTTAAGATGACCGGGAATTACGAACTGGCTGATTATACCAGGGAAAGTCTTGTGTACGGTCCGGAAAAGTTACTATTCAAGAAAGAGGCGAACCAATGATAGACTTTGTATTCTTGATCATCTCGGCTGTTACCATCATATCAGCGATCATGGTGGTGCAAACAAAAAAATTAGTACACAGCGCCATATACCTGGCAGGGACTTTCCTGGGCACTGCCGGGCTTTTCATTCTGCTCGAGGCTGAGTTCGTGGCCTGGATACAGGTGCTGGTCTATGTGGGAGCTGTGATAACTCTCATACTGTTCACAATTATGTTAACCAGGAAGGGAGAGGAAGAATAGATGCTCAATAAAATTTTTAATTTAATAGTAGTAATTCTCTTATTCGCGGTATTGTTCGTAGCAATTGATGACAGTTTCAAGGTATGGGCTGGAAAAGATGAAGTTAATTATATTGGCGTAAATGCCATTGCAGGCCCGGATAAGGGTGGGATATTCAGCGATTTCATCTTTCCCTTCGAGGTGCTTTCACTGCTGTTGCTCGCCGCACTGATCGGGGCGCTGTATATTGCGAAAAAGGAGGCCTGACATGTCCCTTTATACGTATCTTTTAATAGCAGCCGTCATATTCGTCGTCGGAGCGTACGGAATACTCACACAGAGGAGCGGGATCAAAATCCTGATGTGCATAGAACTCATGCTCAACGCGGCAAATCTCAACTTTGTGGCTTTTTCAAGCTTCAACAGCTCCACCTCAGGGCAGGTATTTGCCCTGTTCTCAATAGCTATAGGTGCGGCAGAGGCAGCCATCGGATTTGCGATACTCGTTGCATTGTTCAGGGTACGTGATACGATCAATCTTGACGATATCAATATTTTGAGGTGGTAAAATGTTCAGCGATTATGCCGCATTAATAGTATTATTGCCTGTGATTGCATTCGTGCTGACGCTTTTCATGGGAAAGAAACTTCCATCAGGCGGGGCATATATTCCAATAGCCGCAATCGCAGGGGCGTTTATCATCTCACTTGGGATCTTCCTTGAGATATACCCGGACAAGGTCGTCCAGCAATCATGGCCATGGTTTGCAGGCATGAACATTGGTATACTTATCGATCCTCTTGCCATCGTAATGCTGTTGATGGTTACATTTGTTAGTTTACTCATTCATATATATGCGGTGGGGTATATGGCACACGACCCTGCAAAACCGCGTTATTTTGCTGAAACGTCTCTTTTCACGGCTGCCATGCTTGCAGTAGTTCTTTCTGATAACATTCTCCAGTTCTTCATATCATGGGAAATTGTGGGCCTGTGTTCATTTCTTCTCATAGGTTTCTGGTATCACAAGCCGTCGGCCGCAGCCGCCGCAAAAAAGGCTTTCCTTGTGACAAGGGTAGGCGATGTCCTGTTCCTTGCCGGGATTGTCCTGCTTTACGTCAACATGAGTGAAATAATCGCAAGCCGTGCGTTCACTATTGAGCCCGGAAACTTT
>CABMIA010000036.1 GCA_902386085.1 uncultured archaeon | reverse complement strand
TATGAATGGAAGCTGGCTGCTTGTTGCCCTGGTGCTTATCATATTCACTTTTGGCGCAGTGGGTCTCGGAATGGCTATATCTGCCGTGTCTGAGGACATGATCTCTTTCCAGGCCATAAGCATGTTAGTCGGCTTTCCTTCCATGTTTGCCACAGGCGTTTTCTATCCATTAGGTTCAGCCCCGGACTGGATGCGCTGGATTGCTTATATGGTGCCTCTCACATATGCTAACGATGCAATGCGTACCATTATGATCAAGGGTCAGAGCCTGGCCTTTATAGCTAACGATTTGATAATACTCATTTTCTTTGCGATTTTTTATTTCGCTTTAGGGGTCTATCTTTTCAGGAGGGAAGTATAAGAAATGAAGAAATTTTTATTCACCTTTTTACTGCTGGTTATACTTGCGACCCGCATTGCAGTTGCTGATGTCCCGAGTACGTATACCATACCCAGGAGCTTTGATTTCGGGGCGCATTACTATTATGCATACGGAAGCCCGGATATCAACGCCACTATTGTCGGCACCAATGAATTCGATCGGGACCAGACCATTACCCTGCCCATTGACTTGATGAACCG
This sequence comes from uncultured archaeon, assembly GCA_902386085.1. GTDB lineage: Archaea > Halobacteriota > Methanosarcinia > Methanosarcinales > Methanoperedenaceae > Methanoperedens. The sequence goes on along the minus strand of CABMIA010000036.1, from coordinate 5,980 downwards.
TGGGAAATTCCTGGGTTTTGAAAGAGACCATACTCCTGCAACCTTTGATGAAACATACGCAGCCCAGACCGAAGTCAAGCTTGAGACGAAGATCGTGGACGCAACCGCAATTGTGGCATCGCTTTCTGTCGATCCGGATAGCCCGCTTGAAGTGAAATCCCCTGCCCAGCAGGTCGGTTCCATAAAAAGCGGTGAGAATTCTCCCGTAAAATTCGATATAAAAATAGATAAGAAAGCAAAGGCGGGAACATATAACCTTTACCTGAACCTTACATATGATTATCAGAAGTACGTGCAGATCGCCAATCCGAATGCAACTGCGCAAACATACGATGCAAGCTACTGGTATGCGATGATGAACCAGAGCCAGACCCTGAAATTCATTGTAAAAACGCAGGCTGATTTCGAGGTCGTGCGAACCACAGGCAGCCTTTTTCCCGGAAGGGAGGATGTCGTGGAGATAGCGATCAAGAATACGGGGGAGGAAGAAGCAAGGGATGCCAAGGCAATAATCAATCCCGGAGATCCCCTGAGCACCACAGATGACCAGGCGTTCCTCTATACAATTAAACCAGGCGACGTCGTAGTTGCCAGGTACAAGATCAAGGCAGATCCCAAGGCCGAGCCAAAAACCTACGGAGTGGACACTGTGATCAGATACGAAAACCTGGATGGGGATATCAAGTATTCAACTACATTGCAGGCACCCGTGGATGTGAAGGAGATTGGATTTTTCCAGAGATTGTTCGGATGGTTGTATTGAAGCTTGAATAATTCAGTCATCAGCCATATTGCAGATATTGCGGATATTGCTGGAAAACTATTAATAGTTTGGAGAAAGTCAAAACACGGAGCTTTATGGCTTTTCACGTAATGCTGATTCCTACTCTGGGCTGTCCATCCAAATGCAATTATTGCTGGAGCTCAGAGGAAGGGTCTCCGGTAATGAGCATTGAAACCATCGAAGAGGTGGTCAAATGGCTCAAGGATTTCAGGAATGAGCCTGTTACCTTTACCTTCCATGGAGGGGAGCCACTATTGGCAGGCGCGGATTTTTACCGCAAAGCACTGCCTATGCTGACCGAGGGTCTAAGCCACCTGAAGCCTGCTTTAGCCCTCCAGACCAATCTCTGGAAGATGACACCTGAACTGGCACAGATCCTGGCTGAGTATGATATTCCCATCGGTTCAAGTCTTGATGGCCCGGAGGAACTTACCGATCTCCAGAGAGGAAAAGGATATTACAAAAAGACCATGAAGGGTTATGAGATCGCCAGGGAAGCCGGGCTCAAAGTCAGCTTCATCTGCACTTTTACTTCTTATTCCATTAAGTTCAAAGAAGAGATTTTCAATTTTTTCCTGCAAAACGGCTTAAATCTTAAATTACATCCGGCCCTGCCGTCGATACGTTCCGACAATCCTGGAAAATGGGCGCTTTCTCCTGAAGATTATGGAGAATTACTGGTTTATCTTCTGGATAAATATCTTGATAATATGGGTAAGATCGAGCTTATGAATATCGACCACCTGTGCAAATGCGTGTTCACAAACCGGGGCACAGTCTGCACATTTGTGGATTGTATGGGTGATACCTTTGCAGTCGGGCCTGACGGAAGCATCTATCCCTGCTATCGTTTCGTGGGCCTGCCGAAATACGTCATGGGAAATGTCAGGGACCATCCGGGCAGGGATGACCTGGCACAGTCTCATGCATGGAAGCTTATGTTCCAGTTCAAGGAATATGTGAACGAGAGCTGCAAGGAATGCAAGTATATCAAATTTTGCAGGGGCGGTTGCCCATATAATGCAATGGCGCCTACAGATTGCGAAATAAGGGGAGTGGATCCCCATTGTACTGCTTATAAGAGGATATTCAAAGAGATAATGGACAGGTGGGAGAAGGAGTTTCTGGGTGGGCCTGATATGCCGATGTTTGGGTTTCCCTCAATGCCTAAGAGGGATGTCAGGCCGGGAGTGATGGCGATAATGATGAAACGGCTATGATATATTGAAATATATTTAAATACGTTTCATCAATACAAAATAGCAAAACGGCCATGCCCCCGATCACCCGTACCGCCCCGCGATATGACCTGCTGTTCAGCGAAGGCAAATTCAACGGAACTCTTCTTATAGGACCTGACCCGCTGGGTCTGGATTTTGATCATAAGGTTTTCCTCATCGCAAGGAGAAAATTAAGATCGATCGGTTTTCATATGACTGACAGTAAACGGGGTTTAGAGGAGTACCAGAGAATATTCAGTCATAATGACAGCAGCATAAAAGCAAGGATACGTCTTATCCTCGGGCGGAATTATCATGGGAACCTGCGGGAATTATGGCGTGAAACCATTGAGCATGATGATTTCATATACCTGAAAACCCATGCGGGATATGGCAGGCATCTTTCCTTAAGCAACGATGTAAGTTATTTTACGGATGCTATGAAAGAGGGTCATGAAGAGATGCGGCGGAAGCCATACCAGTTGTTCTATCTTGATTGCTGCAAGAGCGAGATGTATTATAAGGAGATATTGCGCAAATATCTGGGGGATAACATTGATCTTATCCTCCATAAATGGTTCTGTGATTACAAGATAATCGGGCCTGTGATAGTGCTTATCGATGAACTGATGAAAGGGTCGGACTTTGAAACCATCGTTTCTGAAATGAATGATGAATATGGCATCCCGCATTTTGATGTGGAGGATAAACCTGAAGATATGAGACTGGATAGAAAGATGGTGACTTATTCCATCAGCGGGAATTGAGCCTGCTTATACTCATTCCTCTCTAAATATCTCAAAATTCCGACAGCTTTAACTACGCTTAAACTCGTCAAACTTGCCATCATGGATTTTGAGTCTTGCGACGCATTGAAGTTCGCTCATTGCTCTTACCTTTTGTTGAAGCGATAAAAACATTTGCATCAATGCAAATTGGTTTCATTCATTATTCTCCTGTCCTTTCCTGTCATTTCAAGGACAGAAGGAGCTGTTTTCGGCCACTTTTTTTCGAGTTTTTTAGCTTCGGTAAGCCATGCTCTTGCTGCCGCTTTAGCCTCTTCATTCTTCGCATAAGTACCACTTTCGAGAACCATTTTCCTGAGGTCATGGTTTTGTTCATCTATGGAGGCTATTTTCTCAATTATCTCTACATCTGCCATGTGTCTTACTTCTCGTTTTATGGTTAAAATGTTGCCTGGATTGTATGGGTCAGGATGAGAAGGATTGGAGGGGGAAAACTGGATGATTAAAACAGGTATTAATATACACCGTATATTTTTGACAGTCCGGCGCTCCGATACGAACCCGATGCAGCCTCCCTGCGAGGATTATCGGGGCTCACCTGAAATGAATGTCCCGACTCTTCGACGATCTGCCGCCGCTTGAACTCATCAAAATCCATTTTATATTTCTCCCGGGAATGTCTTATCCATGAGCTTGTACTCAGCAAGGCGTCTGCGCAGCTCGTTGACGACCAGGTGTATGGTGCCCTCTTCAGGTTTCTGTTTAAAGAGATTTTGGCATTGTGCCAGATTAGACCGCTTAATTATGCAGTGCAACATCGACAGCAAAATAAGAAATTGCATCGATGCACTGCTAAAATTCCTGCTTTTCAGAAATTATGCGGTCTATAGCAGGACAATACCAACTCGCCCGGCAAGCAGTATATGTTGCTTTTTCCAAAAAGATCGATTTTAGTCTTCCTACGCTGGTATTCCCTCTGAGAAGATGTCTACCGGGACACAAATAGTTTTATCCCATTTCTGTTTTGTCTGAATTTTCCGCTCAATCTCTTTAGCCACTTTTGCAGTAAGATATTTTTCACCGCACTGCATGCAAATCCCGACTGGTACATCCTCGAAAATATACAACTTTCCTTTATAGCGATAGTCTAATTCAGCCTTATCATCTTTCACTTCCCCGCCACAAAAGGAACAATCTCCATATTTATGCATCACATTTACCTCATTTGCTTCTTGTTCTTTCATCAATCCATTTTGGTGGCTTTGGTATATATACTGTTATTACTCTAATCCAATTTATAGATGTATAACCACAGACAATGTGAATTGGTCGGTCTTGCGAATAGCCAAGAATAAGACAGCTTTGTCCTCTTGGGTCATCAAGATAATCTTCCAGTATCCTGCCATTGGAAATGGCTGTTTCTAAATCTGAAATTGTTATATCTTCTGCATACCTTTCCTTTTCTGCATGGAAGCTGATTTCGTATTCCTCATGCCGTATCTTTTCCTTGATTTCTTCAATGCGCATATGTTACCTTCATCCACAGAAACCCAATTCCTCTCAAAATTCCGATAGCTTCAACTGTCTCCTCGCGCACTGCTCACCCGGTATCTCTACGGGATACACCCCTGTCAGGCACCCCACGCACAGGTCATCCAGCGGTATCCCTATAGATTTCACAAGCCCGTCGACACTCAGGTACCCGAGCGAATCCGCATTGATCAGCGCTTCAACGCCTTTCACAGCTTTATGCGCGGCCACAAGCTCTTCCCGTGTTGCCATGTCGATCCCGAGATAGCATGGGGATATTATAGGCGGGCTTGCGACTCTCATATGTATTTCCCTCGTCCCTGATTTCCGCATCAGGTTGATTATGCGCCTTGACGTCGTTCCGCGCACGATGCTGTCATCCACAAGCACAATGCTCTTACCCTGGATGTTGGGCTTGATGGTATTCAGTTTCAGCCTTACCGCCGTCTCCCTCATGTCCTGCCCAGGCATGATGAACGTCCTTCCGATATATCGGTTTTTCATCAGGCCTTCCATATAATCTATCCCTGACCTCTTTGAAAAACCTATTGCATACGTGATCCCTGAATCAGGCACAGGGGAAACTATCTCAGCATTAACCGGGTGCTCTTCGAAAAGGGTCATGCCTATGCGCATCCTCGCGTCATAAACAAGATGGCCGTCAATTACGGAATCGGGGCGTGCAAAGTAAATATATTCAAAAACACAGTGGGCATAGTTCCTGGACCTGACAAGCTGCTTACTCTCATAGCTGCCGTTGCTGAATATTATCATCTCTCCCGGGGCTACGTCACGGATGAGCTGCCCGTTCAGGATGTCTATGGCGGCGCTTTCCGATGCCACAACATAACCGTTATCTATCTGCCCGAGACACAGGGGTTTGATACCCAGGGGGTCCCGCACGACGACGAGCTTATTATCTACAAGGATCGCAAGCGAATACGAGCCGACAAGGCGTTTCATGAGTTCCCGGACAGCATCTTCAAGTTCGCTGTGCATCAGTCTCTTGACGAGAAGATGGGCTATGACCTCGGTATCGGATTCGGAAAGGAATATCCTCCCTTCTTTTTCTAATTCGGCTCTTAACTCCTTTGAATTGACAAGATTACCGTTATGGGCAATGGCAATAGTCCCGCTCTTGAAACTTACAAGAAGAGGCTGGCAGTTCTCGATCTTGGAGCCGCCGGTGGTCGAGTAGCGGACGTGACCTATACCCACATGACCTTTCAGTTTCTGTATATCTCCCCTGTTAAAAACATCAGGCACAAGACCCATGCCTTTTAAGGTCCTGACCTGCGTGCCGTCATGGACGGTTATACCCGCCGATTCCTGTCCCCTGTGCTGGAGAGCATATAGCGCATAATAGATTGACAGCGCAGCAGGCGCTTCATCCTTAAAAGAAACACCTACCACACCGCATTCTTCATGCAATAATTCTCACCTTAATATCCGCATTTCTCTTGCCACTTGTATGATCTCATGCGCTTTGTCTTACCGAACCCGCACGATGCACACATTTTTGTATGGGTATTGAATGAGACACTGCCGCACCTTCTGCATTTTACGTGCGTCTTGTGCTGTCGCATTCCCATTGAGGGCGTACCTTTTGACATATGTTATCACCTTTTTCCTATGGGGAAATGAATACTATGTTATCCCCGCGAACCACTACAGTTCCAAGTTTCTTTGATTCCGTTTCT
>CABMIA010000035.1 GCA_902386085.1 uncultured archaeon | reverse complement strand
CGATACTGGATTCTGAGACCGGTAAAAAAGTAACAAGATCCGTTGAGACAAAGGTCACTTTCAAAAGACTGACCATTGATGAAATCGATGCATATGTCCGCACAAAAGAATATGTGGATAAAGCCGGGGCATATGCTATCCAGGGAAAAGGTTCTGTTATTATACGCAAGATAGATGGAGATTATTTTAATGTTATGGGACTGCCTTTAAGTGCCTTGATGGATAGCCTCAGGAAATTCGGGGTCCGGGTGCTTTGACACAAATGTTATGAAAAATATAATCAGATAAGTTCAGAAGGAAAAAAATGATACTTAACCATATCCGCGATATTATGTCCAGAGGTAAACCGGTCGCTGTCACTTTATGTGATGAAAAAAGTGAGGATTGTTCACTTTTATATTGTGAGTTGATCCAGAAAGCGAGATATGGCGAATTTTTCATTATAAAAAACCAGGGATGTCCTGTGGGAGCTTACGTTCTGGGAGATACTGACAAGAACCCGTCGGATTATTATTATGATTCGGGGAGGTATAAAGACAAAAAGGCCTCTGAAGCTGCAGTGTCTTCTCTCCGGAAACTGGAAAAGAGAAACATGTCAATAAGCATAGCACCATATTCGGGGGGAGATTTTGATGTCCTCATCCTGTTCCTGACTCCTGAACGTGCCATGAGGATAATCCAGGCATATACCTACCGGAATGGAAATCCTGCCAGGATCAAAAGCGGTGGTATAGCTTCGGTATGCAGTGATTGTACTGTTTCTGCCTTAGAAGGGAATTTCGTTATTTCACCCGGCTGCAAAGGGTCAAGGAAACACAGCAAATACGGCGACGATGAGATCATTATAGGGCTCCCGCGGGATCTTGCCGAAAGGATAGACGAAGCACTTGGCAAAATCCCGGAGACCCGCGGATAGCCTGAATCACGCACTTATTTTTGGTGAAAGTGTCTCTTTATTATATTTTTCGAGATAGACTACTTCTTTGATATCCGTATTATTGATGATATCATTTGCAATTTGTCTTTTTGTCATTAGCCATCTCTGGTTGAAGTTCATCATCTGGTCAATTTCCACTGTCAACACATCATCATTGACCTGTATCGGTAATTCTTTTCCGATGTAAAGCCCGAACAGGCCCTGGACTTTTCCTTCGATGGCTTCTATTTTCTCTTTGATCTCATAATCGTAGGTGATCGTCTGTCCGGCAAGGAACCTGTTAAAGTCAACCTGCACCATCCTTCCTATTACTCTTATTATCATCCCCGGACGGTTATCCACTTCTACAGGCATTCCAACCTGTGGTCTTTCTTTGAATTTTGTAATGGGTACTGTTTCAATAAGTTCAGGGTTCCTGGGACCAAATGCTTTTTCAGGTGGTATGGCCACACTACCGCTTTCTCCTGCTTCTTTGCCTATTAATGCCTCATCCAATCCGCGTACAACATGACCCGCACCTACAATGATAATATCTCCGCCATATTTTCCCTTCTCATTATAGATATTATTTGCCTTTGCGATCTCTTCATCCGTGGTATCAAAAACGCGTCCTTCATCTGTTTTTCCACTGTATGAAAGCTTAATAAAATCTCCTTTTTCAATGCTCATAATTATTCCTGTCTTTTTCCGCCCTTGACGTATCAATGGTATAAAATACTTACTTTTGTGCCCTATAAAACAGAAATGGATATATGCTGTTAAACCTTCAAGTTTACAATTAAGGAGATAATTTTATGCAGTCACCACAAACAGGATATGATAGTGCCATAACAGTATTCAGCCCGGACGGAAGGCTGTTCCAGGTAGAATACGCACGAGAAGCTGTGAAAAGAGGAACAACAGCATTAGGTATCAAAGCAACTGACGGCGCAGTCTTACTGGTAGACAAGAGGGCAACAACAAGACTTGTTGAGATGGGATCCATTGAAAAGATATTCCAGATAGATGAACATATCGGAGCAGCCACATCGGGATTGATAGCCGACGCTCGTGCCCTTGTAGACCTTGCAAGGGTACTGGCCCAGAACAACAAGGTCACATATGACGAACCTATCGGTATCGAAACCCTGGCCAAGTCGCTATGCGATTTTCTCCAGTCTTACACGCAATCCGGAGGGGTGAGACCTTTCGGGACATCGCTTCTAATTGCCGGGATCGAAGGCGATATCGTGCGCCTTTTTGAAACCGACCCCAGTGGGGCATTGCTGGAATACAAGGCTACTGCAATTGGATTGGCAAGGCCGGAGATAGTTGACTTTCTTGAAAAAAAATATACAGACGAAATTGATATCCAAAAAGCTGTCAATCTCGGACTTGAAGCGCTAAAAACCGTCACGGAAAGCAGTTTGAATGAATTGACGATCGAAATAGGTGTTATCGAACTATCAACGCGGAAATTCAGGAAGCTCTCAGCTTCTGAAGTGAAAAAGTTCGTATCCGATATCCCAAAAGAAAAAAGCGTGAAGGGAAGCAAAAAATAAAGGGTTCAAAATGGAAAAGTCAGGATTTAAAGATCTGCAATTATCAAAAGAGATTCAAAAAGCAATTGCTGATATGGGTTTCGAAGAGGCGACCCCGATCCAGTTACAATCCATCCCTCACATGCTGGAAGGAAAAGACGTGACCGGGCAGGCACAAACAGGTACAGGAAAGACTGCGGCTTTCGGAATTGCAGCTTTAGAGAAAATAGACGTGCAGAACCGTGGAGTGCAGGTTATTATTCTATGCCCCACAAGAGAACTGGCAATCCAGGTAGCAGAAGAATTGAAAAAGCTTTCAAAATATAAAAAGGGCATTGAGATATTGCCGATTTATGGCGGGCAGGCAATAGATCGCCAGATCAACGCGTTAAAAAGAGGCGTGAATATTGTAATCGGCACACCTGGCCGCGTTATGGATCATCTGGAGCGGCACACGTTGAAACTGGATGGCGTAGAAATGATCGTGCTGGACGAGGCAGATGAAATGCTTGACATGGGATTCAGGGAAGACATTGAAACCATTATGAAGAAAATCCCCCTGGAAAGGCAAACCATTCTTTTCTCTGCAACAATGCCACGGGCTATCCTTGATCTGACGAAAAAGTACCAGACAAAGCCGCAAATGATAAAGCTGGCACACCAGGAAATGACAGTCCCAAATGTTGAACAATTTTATTATGAAGTTAAACAGCAGGCAAAAACAGAGGTTCTTGCCCGTGTGGTCGATCTTAACGATTTTAAATTGTCGCTCGTATTCTGTAACACGAAAAGAGCTGTGGATGATCTGGTAGAACAATTAAAAGTAAGGGGAT